>JBGUQP010000507.1:0-3053 GCA_045131145.1 Lachnospiraceae bacterium
CGTGCGGATTTTTTATATTCACAGCAGATAGGGAACGGCGGGACTATGTGCGATTATACGTTCAGAAGAAAATAACTTACAGAATAACAGAACAGAGGAATTATCTCCATCAGTTGTAGCTGAATGTACTAAAGGAGATAACCCAAACATGGCTGGAATGTTGTGGTTTGGAGTTTTATAATAAGATAATAACATAAGTCAGAAAGGAGAGAATATAATCATGAAGACTTTTGCAAAAAAAGATGAAAAAGTGTACGTTCGTTTCGCTTTAGGTTTTCTTTGTATGTTTCTCTGTGTTTTGCTGATCGGAGCCGACACCGCCTTGGCATGCACCACGATCATCGTGGGAAAGAAAGCCTCTACCGATGGCAGTATAATTTTCGGACGCACGGCAGATACCCACGGGATCAGCCCTGTCCGTTTCGAGTATCGGGAAGCACGGGAAGACAGCGGTTTCTTCACAGACCCTTCCAACGGGTTTTCATGTCCTTTGCCGGGGAAAGCCTGCGGCTATCTGACTATGCCGGGTATCGACATCGAAACCAACGGCAGCTGGGATGAAGCTACCATCAATGACCACGGCGTCTGCATCAGCGCTACGGAAAGCATATATACCAACGAGAAGGCAAAAGCAGCGGATCCCTTTGTGGATGACGGAATCGGGGAGCAGTCCATTCATGCCTTGACTGCCCCTTATATCCATACAGCCCGGGAGGGTGTGGAATACCTGGGGAAGTTGATCGACCGGTACGGTAACGCGGATGCAGGTAATGGTGTTATCTTCGGTGACCGTGACGAGGTCTGGTATATGGAGATCTATGCCGGACACCAATGGGCAGCAGTAAAAATTCCGGACGATTGTTACGTTATCGCGCCAAATGATGGCCGGATCGGCAAAATCGACGTTTCTGACAAGGAAAACGTGATCGTTTCCGCCCATCTGGTGGATCTTGCAAAGAAAGGCGGATTCTTCGTCGGAAGCGGGAATGTGATCGACACCACCCGCACCTACTGTACGGAGCTGCGGAATTACAGTCAGATCCGCGCTTGGGAGACTCAGCGGAGATTCAGTCCCTCGGTGACGTCCAAAACCTACGATGTCAACACATATTATCCTTTTGCCATGAAGCCGGATAAGAATATCAGCCTGGAGGACGTAATGGAACTGTGCCGCTGGCGCTACGAAGGTACCGAATACGACGTGAATGAGCATCCTGAGGTTCGGGCCATTGGTATCAATCGGACCCGGCAAACCTCCATCTTCTGGCTGCGTCCCGATAAACCGGAGATCATGTGGAACTGTTTCGCCAACCCTGAGATGAGCATCTTCCTTCCGATGTACAAGAACACCAAGGAGTTCCCGGATGCCTACAGCTTGGTTCCGACTACAACCTATGATGAGCAGACGGCTTACTACCGCTTCTTGCGGACCGGCATTCTCGCCGCCGATGATCGCGAAGGTTTTGGGAAAAAGGTTCGCAAAAGCTGGAAAGACATGCAGAGGGATCTGATCGATAAGACGGGAGATCGGGACAGGGATTACATGGCCAATAGCTGCAGCGATGGTGCCGCGGCCCGGATTTTTGACTCTGTCGGCACTAAAGCCTTGGAGCAGGCGGATCAGCTGTACTTCGAGGGCATGACAGACTGGCTGGACACCCGTATGCAGGACGGAGGATCTGATTCTCCGGATGCCGCATACGAGAACATTACCAATTAGTGCCGGGATGAAGCATAGTAAGGCTTTCGCGATTTTCGCGTAAGCCTTATTTTCATTTTAGCGGACAATGGACCAGGGGGACGGGGGTGGTGGTCGGGGTATGCGAAGCTGTTTATGCTCTGTTGATATATCAGGGCTGAATTTCTGATATAATTCTTTTCGGGTAGGGCGATTATATTCCAATAGAACGAATACAACGAATTGACATTCAAGAAAGAAATATGTAAGATAATAAGCAAGATAATAAGCAAGATGAAATGGAGTGGACAAGCATATGGGGAATTATATTCCACCTTATACAATTTCAGAAAAAATGCTGGAGCAGGTATCAGCTATTTCTGAGAAAGTTGGAAAGATTACCGGTCATAGAGAGTTGGAATCTAAACCGCATCTTCGAAGAAACAACCGTATCCGCTCGATTCACTCATCACTAAAGATAGAAGCAAATTCTCTTTCTTTAAACGAGGTTAGGGATGTCATAAACGGTCATTTGGTTATAGGAGATCAGAAGGAGATTCAGGAGGTAAAGAATGCTTACGCAGCTTACGAAAAAATCTCTGAGATCGATCCTTCAAGCGCAAAACAATTGAAAGAGATCCATGGGATAATGACGCATCTGACTGTTGAAGAATCAGGTGTTTTCCGCAAAGGTGATGAGGGAGTATTCTCCGGAGATAAGTGCATATTTGTTGCTCCCCCACCAAACATGGTATCTGAACTTATGAAAGATTTGCTTTCATGGGTGAAAAAATACGAAGGGAAAGTACACCCTCTTATTATGGCGGCGGTATTTCATTATGAGTTTGTGTTTATACATCCATTTGCTGATGGAAACGGGCGTATGGCAAGACTATGGCATACGGTTTTGCTATATCGTTGGAGAAGTGTATTTGAATATATTCCATTAGAAAGCCAAATAGAGCGATTTCAGGAACAATATTATGATGCGATTGCCAAGCGTAATACGTCAGGTAATTCCAACATCTTTATTGAATTTATGCTTGATATGATCGATCAGGTTTTAGATGACGTCATATTACAGGTTAATAAAGCAAATGCTGAAACCAGTGAATATGTGAAAAAGATGCTTGATCTGATGGAATATGATATCCCGTACACATCAAATGATATTATGGCCGGACTTGGACTAAAGTCCAAAGAAACACTTCGAAAGAACTATATTAATCCTGCGATTGAATTAGGACTGATACGAATGACAATACCCGATAAACCTAATAGCAAAAATCAAAGATATGTTAAATCGTAAGATATTGTAAAGGCAAAAAGGATTCTATGAAGACGGTATATGAATGATATTGTATTCCCGATATGA
>JBGUQP010000508.1:0-3824 GCA_045131145.1 Lachnospiraceae bacterium
TTGCCCTCGATCATTTCACGGGATACGTTACCTATGTTTGCACTTCTGCTGTCCTCGGAGTTGTTTCTGTTGTCTCCCATGACAAAATACTCTTCATCGGAAAGCTTTATCGCTTCTGCAGCAATTCCGGGATCCTCGGTTGGTGTATCCATTACCTTCATTTCTCCGTCTATATATACGGAACCCTGTTTGATCTGTATTGTCTCACCCGGAAGACCCACTATCCTTTTGACATAAAGATGCGTATTCTCATCCCCGTTTGGGTGGAAGGCAATAACATCACCCCTTTTTGGAACCGAGAACTGATATACTATCTTATTCAGCAGAACCTCTTCGCCGTTATGGAGTGAAGGCTCCATGGATGAACCTATTATACTGGTTTTGACCCCGACAAAATTAACCGTCATTATCCCAAGGAAAACAGCGGCCATAGACCCAAAAACCCAGAAGAGCACTTCATACAGGACTGCCATTTTATTATTTCGTCTGTCATTTCCGGGAAGATCCAGCTGCAGATCCAGTCCCCTTTTCTTCTTTCTTCTCATAAAAACACCAAAGGGGCAAATACGAAAGGTATTTGCCCCTTAAAGTCACCACATGATTATTTAACAACTTCTTTAACCTTAGCGGCCTTACCGACACGATCTCTTAAGTAGAACAGCTTAGCCCTTCTTACCTTACCGCGTCTTACCACTTCGATCTTCTCAACGAAAGGTGAATGAAGCGGCCATGTCTTCTCAACACCCACACCGTTTGAATTCTTTCTTACGGTAAAGGTCTCGCGGTTGCTTCCGCCCTGTCTCTTAAGGACGGTACCCTCGAAGATCTGGATCCTCTCCCTGTTTCCTTCCTTGATCTTGGCATGTACCCTAACGGTATCGCCAACCGCAAACTCGGGAACACTCTCCTTCATCTGCTCAGCTTCGATGTTTTTGATAATATCGTTCATAATGAAACCTCCTGATACTCTGACGTTCTTGTATTTATAAGTACTTTATATCGCTGACTCAATCAATACAGCGGACCGTCTACTTAACTTACAACAACTTCGATAGTTTACCATAAACCTTTTGCAAATGCAAGGTTTAGTTATTTATAAGCTTATCCTCTTCATTATTCCAGCTGTAAAGCTTGCGGATCTCCTCACCAACCTTCTCCGAAGGATGCTCGGCTGCAAGCTTCCTCATGGCCTTGAAGTGTACCTGACGTCCTGCAGGTGACATATCAAGAAGGAACTGCTTTGCAAATGAACCGTCCTGGATGTCGGCAAGTATCTTCTTCATTGTCTTCTTGGTCTCCTCTGTGATCAGCTTGGGACCCGTGATGTAATCACCATACTCGGCTGTATTCGATATTGAATATCTCATTCCGGCAAAGCCTGACTGATAGATAAGGTCAACGATAAGCTTCATCTCATGGATACACTCAAAATAAGCATTCCTCTCATCATATCCTGCCTCAACCAGCGTTTCGAAACCTGCCTGCATAAGTGCACAAACGCCGCCGCAGAGAACTGCCTGCTCACCGAAGAGGTCGGTCTCGGTCTCGGTCCTGAAGGTTGTCTCAAGTACACCTGCCCTTGCACCACCGATGGCCAACGCATAAGCAAGTGCCTTCTCAAGAGCCTTACCTGTTGCATCCTGCTCAACAGCAACAAGACAGGGAACACCCTTGCCGGCCTGATACTCGGAACGAACCGTATGTCCCGGTCCCTTGGGAGCTATCATCGTTACATCAACATCCTTTGGAGGAACGATACATCCGAAATGGATATTGAAACCATGAGCAAACATGAGCATATTTCCTGCCTCAAGGTTGGGCTCGATATCCTGCTTGTACATATCAGCCTGCTTCTCATCATTTATAAGGATCATGATGATATCAGCCTTCTTTGCCGCCTCAGCTGCCGTATATACCTCAAAGCCCTGCTTAACAGCCTTGTCCCATGACCTTGAGCCTTCATAAAGACCGATGATGACGTTGCATCCAGACTCCTTGGCATTAAGGGCATGCGCATGTCCCTGGCTTCCGTAACCTATAACTGCTATGGTCTTGCCTTCTAGTGCCGCAAGGTTACAATCCTCTTCATAATAAATCTTTGCCATTACTCTTTCCTCCTAAAAATAGATCATTATTATATTAACTAAAAGTCATACCCGGCTCAGTCAATCGTGACCAGTCCATCGGTACCCCTTCTAAGTCCCGCAATTCCGGTCCTTGCGATCTCAAGGATCTCATATCCTGCCAGAAGATCAAGGAACGCATCTATCTTACTCTGATTTCCGGTAAGTTCGATTATCATTGAATCGATGTCGACATCTATGATCTTGGCCCTGAAAATATCGGATACCGATACTATGGCCTGTCTCTGATCATCTTTAACCTTGATCTTTATAAGTATAAGTTCACGGAAAACCGATGAATCGGGCTTAAGTTCCCATATCTGCCGCACATCAATAAGCTTGCCGACCTGTTTCTCTATCTGTTCAAGAATTGCTTCATCACCGGTCGCAACTATCGTTATCCTTGTATACTTGGGATTGGATGTCGTACCGGCGGTAATGCTCTCGATATTATATCCTCTTCTTGAGAACAAACCCGATATACGGGACAGTACGCCTGACGTATTATCTACAAGTAACTGAAAAACCTTTTTCTGCATATCCGACCACCTTTTAAGTTCACTTCCCCCATTTTATCATAGACAAACCATATGTCAATCACTGAGATTACACTTTTGAAGGGCTAAAGTACCTGTTCTTGCGACTTCCACGATACTTATCGAGGCAAGCATCTGAATAAGAAGATTCGTCCGCTCCGGAGTATCGCATAACTGGATCGTAAGCAGGTTTTTGCTCATGTCCACTATGGATGCATTAAGTATCTCGCATATCTCCATTATCTCCTTACGGGTACTCTTGTTGTACTTGACCTTGACAAGTATAAGCTCCCGGCTGACACTCTCTTCCTCGGAGAAGGTCTTGATCTTAATCACATCGATCTTCTTGTTGAGCTGTTTCTCTATCTGCTCAAGCGTCCCCTTCTCACCTGATGATACTATGGTAATACAGCTGACATTAGGATCATCAGTCTCGCCGACGGCAAGTGAATCAATATTAAACATCCTTCGCGAAAACAGACCCGCCACCTTCATAAGGACGCCCGATCTGTTCTCGACAAGTACCGAATATAATCTCTTCATGTTGCAACCACCCGATAATTTATTTGACCACATCCAGGGGATCGATCATGACTTCCATAAGGGCGGGTCCCTCGATCATAAGGAAGTCATCTATCTCCTTTTCAACCCCGTCCATATTCTCAAGCTTCATAAAAGGCACATCGTATGCGGCAGACAACCTGCCAAAATCCGGTGATCCCGTAAGATCAACAACGGAATAATTCCCCTTGTAGGTATTGTACTGATATTCCCTGACAAGACCCAGGTATCCGTTATGGAAGATAATGGTCTTAATGGGAAGCTTATGCTGCTGCATGGTAGCAAGCTCCATCATTGACATCTGGAAGGATCCGTCACCGCACACAGCAACTATCTGCCGCTTAGGCGCTGCCGCCCTTGCTCCGATAGCAGCCGGTATTGAATAGCCCATCGTACCCATTCCGCCCGAAGTTAAGAACCTTCCCGACTTGACGATATGATAACCGCATGACCACATCTGATTCTGTCCGACATCGGCAACATAAATGGCATCATCATCAAGCTTCTCGGACAGTATCCTTATAAACTCCGCCGGATCCACATATTCCCTGCGGGGCTTCTTTCTTAACGGAGCATCAGCCTTGTAACTGTTAAGGATCTCAAC
>JBGUQP010000509.1:0-5250 GCA_045131145.1 Lachnospiraceae bacterium
AATCTTTTTACTGGTTTCAATATTCATTTTATCCTCCTTTTGGAGACCGCACTTATGTGCATCCCCCTCTTAATAGAGTTTAGTGTAACACAAATATTAGAATGTAACAACCATATCATGTAAAAATCATCTTTTGGGCCATCATTTCAGTTCGTCGGAATCAAGTATTATCGTAAAAGGCCCTTCGTTAACAAGGCTTACCTGCATCTGTGCACCGAACTCTCCGGTATCCACCCTGGGTACTCTCTGTCTGCATTTATCGACTATATATTCATATAGCCGGTTCGCCTCATCCGGAGCGCCTGCCCTTATAAAGGACGGCCTGTTGCCCTTTCTGCAGTCCGCATAGAGGGTGAACTGTGAGATCATTAAGAGTTCGCCGTTCACATCCGCCAGGGAAAGGTTAGTCTTATCATTTTCATCCGGGAATATCCTGAGTCCCAGGAGCTTGTTGACCATTTTATCCGCAATGGCTTCATCATCCTCTTTCCCGACACCGACAAGGACCATGAACCCCCTGCCTATGCTTCCCTTTACTTCACCATCTATCTTTACATCAGCTTCCGATACAACCTGTACTACAAAACGCATCTTCCTGATTGCTCCTTTTCCGATCGATCTTATATAATTATTGCAGACTTTCAGTCAAAGTTCATTTTATCAAGCTCTTCCGCAGAAAAGTCAATATTATCCATGGCCTTGATATTGGCGGTTATCTGGGACGGCCTTGAAGCACCGATAAGTACAGATGTGATCTCCTCCTGATGAAGGAGCCAGGCCAGTGCCATTTCGGGAAGAGACTGTCCCCTCTCCTTTGCTATTTTGTCAAGAACCCGTATCTTCTCCATGGTTGCCTCATCAAGCTGTGATTCGTTAAGGAATCTTCCGTCCGTCCTTATCCTGCTGTCATCCGGGATGCCGTTAAGATACTTTCCGGAGAGTAGGCCCTGCGCAAGAGGTGAAAAACATATTATCCCCTTATTGAGTTTTTTCGAAGTTTCTTTAAGTCCGTTTGTTTCTATTGTACGGTCAAGTATGTTGTAACGGTTCTGGTTTATGACAAAGGGAACATCAAGCCTCTTAAGTATTGCGGCGGCTTCCGTCAGATGTTTGCCGTCATAATTGGACAGTCCGACATACAAGGCCTTTCCGCTCCTTACGATCTGTGCTAAAGCTCCCATTGTTTCCTCGAGATCTGTCTTAGGATCCATGCGGTGGTGATAGAAAATATCGACATAATCAAGCCCCATCCTTTTAAGAGACTGGTCAAGACTTGCAATAAGATATTTTCTGCTGCCCCAGTTACCGTAAGGGCCCGCCCACATATCATAACCCGCCTTCGTCGATATGATCAGCTCATCGCGGTAGGGCTGAAAGTGATCCTTAAGTATCCTTCCGAAATTTGTCTCGGCACTGCCGTAGGCGGGACCGTAATTATTGGCAAGATCAAAGTGCGTAATACCGTTGTCAAAGGCCGTAAAGCACATCTGCTCCATGTTGGAGCGGTCCGCTCCGTCACCGAAATTATGCCATAAGCCCAGTGATATTGCAGGAAGCTTAAGACCGCTGTTCCCGCACCTTCTGTATTCCATTTTTTCGTATCTGTTTTCGTCTGCCGTATACATTTTCTGCCTCCATTCTGATACTGTTTTTTACCTTCTAAATGAATCTCTGTTCTTTTTCATTTCATACATCTTTGAATCGGAAAGACTTATAAGCTTATCAAGCTCCCCGTCCTCTCCCGTAAGTTCCGCAACAACAGGACCGTAGCTCATGTCGATCTTGTAAGGAAGATCATTATTATCGTTATGCCGCTTTATCAGTTCTTCGACCCTATCCTCATAATCCTTTACATGATCCCCCGGTGCCGTTCTTCCGCCCATTATAAGGAATTCATCGCCGCCCGTTCGAAATGCCATATCCCCTTGTGCCAGTGATTCCCTGATGATCCCGGCAAGTTCGGCTATAGCCTTGTCACCATGCTCATGGCCGAAGGTATCATTTATATACTTAAGCCCGTTCATGTCGGCCACACACAGGAAGAGGGTCTTGTGACTTTCAAGTATTTCCCGGTACAGCTTTTCGGAATAGTGCAGCATTCCCTTCCTGTTATAAAAGCCGGTAAGCGGATCCGTGAGAAGCTCCTTCCTCAACAGTTTCTTTTCTTTTTTAAGCCTGTCATAATGCTCGGTTGCATCTATAAGGACATACAGCTTGCCGAAACTCTCCCCCTTATAGAGGAGATCGTTTTCTTCAGGGGTAAATATCCTGCCGTTTATATTTATCGTTCCCCCGTGCAGTATCGCACCGTTCACGGAATCGATCACTGCAGCCGGATCTTCCTCTATCTGCGGGAACAGTTCTCCGGCAGGCTCATTATAATACTGTATATCCCCCTCGTTATCTATGGCGATCACGCCCTCCGACAGCCTGTCGACCATAAAGTCACGGGCGATATCCTTCGTTCCCAGCAGATTATACCTGAATATGGATATGAACATGAACGCCGTCCCTAGTACGGAACCTATCATGGTAAAATCATAGATGTTTGAAGGATTCAATATCTGAAGGATAAAGAAAAGACATTCCAGAATAAAGGCGATTATCACCATCAGCAGGCGCTTTCTTGCGACCTTCTTGCGCTCTCTTTTATAGGAAATAATGAGCACGGTCATTCCCAGAACAATGAGGATGCCCTGCATCATAAAAAACAGATTATGGACTATGCCATCCTTATGGATAAAAACCGGAAACTGCCCGTTGAAGGCAAAATCAATATCCGTATAATACAGGTTATGATGTTGAAGGGTAAGTATGCATGAATATATTCCCACATGGATAAGCACCAGACAATCGATCAGGATCTTTGGTATCTTAATGCTGCTCAGTTCAAAGACAAACAGAAACAGGGCAAAGCAGATCCATATCCGGCCGGCATATGACAGCTGCAGGGCTGTAATATAGGCGTCAAGGCTTCTTGCCTTAAGCTCAAGCAGGTAACCCAGGTTATTGATAAGGGTTGCCACACAGGCAAAAAACAGATATGCGCGCAGGGGATCCTTCCAGCTTCTCAAAACAAGCCAGGCCTCAATGAACAGCCCCGCTATTCCTATATATTGAATTGCAATAAGAAGATCATACATTCATATACTTCCGTGATTCTTATAATATAAATTATTATATCATACACGGCATCGAAATGCGTCTAAATTGTTTTGTTTCCAATATCACGATTATAAGATTCAGTACTCCTGCCATGTAAATTCCATGTTCCTCTTTCCTATATTTTCCGCTATAACCAGGTAAACAAAACCGACAATTATAAGAAATACAAAATATCCTTGTGCCGCCCATAAAGGCACCCTGACCGGCAAAGGCACTCAGGATCGTTCCGACAATGGCTGATATGATCACAAGAGTTATTCTCCCACAGGGATTGGATATATTATCAGATCAGAACTTCATTTTACCTAACCAGTTCTTCATCTTCTCATTGCGCTGCGCGGTATTCTCGGGATTATATTCCGAAAGGACAAGCTCATCCATTATCCTGCCGTCCTGAAGATAGATTATGCGGCCCGCATGAAGGGCAACATTGGCATCATGAGTAACAAGAAGGACTGTCGTTCCCTTTTTGTTTATCTGCTCGATTATCGAAACCACTTCCTGAGTTGATGAGGAATTAAGGGCCCCGGTAAGCTCATCCCCAAAGAGGATATCCGGATGGTTGATCATTGCCCTGCAAATGGCCGCCCTCTGCAGCTGGCCGCCGGATACCTTGCGGATATCATGATCGGCAACATGGTTAATCCCCATCTGCGCCATTAACTCAGAAGCCTCGTCAACTATTTCCTTCCTTGACCTCTCGCCAAGTTGAAATGCCGGATACAGGATGTTGTCCATGATATTAAGGTTCTTTAGAAAACCCGTCTTCTGGAAGACAAATCCCATCCTCTTAAGCCTTAATTCCTGCATCTTTTTATCCGGCAGGCCCGACATATCCGTCCCCTCGAAGATAACCCTTCCGGACGTCGGCTTATCCATTCCGCTTATGCAATAAAGAAGAGTCGACTTGCCGCAGCCCGACTGCCCCATAACGGCAGTGAACTCCCCCTTCTTAATTTCGAGATTTATATTCGTAAGAACATTTCCGTTCCCGTAATCCTTGGTCAATGCTTCTGTCTTTATCATATCGCTCATGATCAACCTCACTTATTAAAGAATTCAACCACATCTATCCTGCTTATCTTCATACATGAAGCCAGGGTCGTTATTGTAAGAGCCAGTATGAGCCCTAACGGGATTAAAAGGCTCAGTCCCGACAGGGGGGCAAAGGAAATGCGTGAGATACCAAGTCCCAGCAGGGAAAAGAGTCCGCTTACGATCCCCTCTCCGGACAGCTCGGTCACAAGTGTTCCCGCAAGGCAGCCCAAAAGGGCGGGGATGAGCATGGGATAAAGCTCCTGTAAACGTATTGAAGAAAGACCGATCCCCATCATTATCTTCTCCGCAAGTTCGGGAGCATTCCTTGTAAGCCTTAACTCCATAAAAAGGAGTCCCATCAGTACAGTTATCATGATCCCGATCACAAGGATCATGTATATTGACCTTCCGATCCTGCCTGTGACACCGCCCAGGGTCTGATCAAGGAAGCTGTCCATACTCTCGATGCTGTAGCCTGCTCCAAGCTTATCCCTGAGACTTCCTGCCAGTGCTTCACTGTCAGTATCCTGTGTTATGTCAACCATATATGTATATTTTTCCGCTTCCGCCTGCGCAAAGTCACACACGGCCTTGGCTGTCCTGCCACCGCTCGTTACATCCTGGTAAACACCGCACAGGCGCATATCATATTCCCTCCTGCCGGTATTGACCCTCACCTGATCCCCGACCTTCCTGCCAAGCTCGTCAGCCATAAGAGATGACAGGGCTATATCCTTATCCGTTTGCGGATATGTCCCGCTTATATACACGATCCCCCGGCCGGCTTCAGGGCCTGAATCAATATGTACTCCCACAGCTTCTCCCTCGCTGTTTAATGCCTGCAGGCGTACCCTTCTTAACCTGTCCGCTTTCCTGATATGTCCGTTTTTTATCTCATCTTCCAGTTCTTCATTCAGCCGGTCATTTCTCTCTTCAAGCCCTTCCCCCTGGTCCGCCTCGATAAGGAGGCTGCAGACTGGACTCCCCATATAGGTGACGAAGTCCTTATCCTTCATGGTCTGCAGGGACCTTAAGGGTATCATTATA
>JBGUQP010000510.1:0-14296 GCA_045131145.1 Lachnospiraceae bacterium
ACCACCTCCGGAAACAGGATGGGTGTACGATGGTCGATATAACCTGCATCATCTCCTGTAATATGATATCTTGTCACTGCAAGCTTCCTGTCGCTCACATAGCTTTCCGTAAGGCCTGCTACCCTCAGCTCATCGCCTTTAACCCGAAGGAACCCGCTTGTTATTATCGCATCCCCTCCGTCCTCGACAAAGCTTACAAGCTTCTTAATTATATCTTCATCCGCAGCCGCACTCTCCGTGACAAGGACCCTGTCACACTCTTTCGGCCATACAGGGGTCGCCTCTACCGGGATCCCCATCATGCCGAGCCTCATCTCAAGGTGATTCTCACCGGATGAAGCATGCGGTATATATGCAGGTACTCCTGTCGGTTTACCTGTATCCTCCAGAAGCTTATCGATCTTCTTAAGCTGTATCCCCATCGGTCCTGCGAAATGATTACCCACAATATCCGACCATTGGAAATGCATAAGCTCTTTTGCTCCCGCAAAGGCCGTAAGGTAAGCCTGCTCAAGATAACGGTCAGCGGACCAGCACTGGTAGGGATCGAACCATCCTCCGCCGTTCCTTCCGGGCCAGGCATTCTCCATGAACCTTACAAGCGAATAGCTTAAGTATTCCGGCAGATGCTGGTCAGCATATGAAGGACTCCTTGTCTCCGTTCCTATATAAGTCGCATCAAATATAGTGTCCTGTTTATGGGGCATATATCCCGTGAAGTGATATGACTCTCTCCAGTTGGGATACTTGATCACCATACGGACCCCGGGATTGACGGCCCTTGCGGGATTCACGATAAGGTTCCTCGATACATCCTCCATCAGGTCTTCCCTGAATTCAACCCAGTCCCTGTCTCCCTTCTCCTTAATGCAGCGCTCACAGGTACAGTTGGTGAAGTAAAAATCATCCAGGATCACCTCATCGAAGAGTCCTGCTGTATATTCCGAAATGGCCCTGATCCTCTCCCGCATTGCAGGGTCGGTATAGCAGAAGGTCTCAAATATCCTCCGCTTGCCTGCTTCGGCCCCTTCAAAGTCATGTATCGTGGTCGTGATCCCTCCGGATACTTCAACGCCCTTTCCTTCAAGGAATCCCTTGACCCACTTTATCTGTTCCTCACTTACATCATGCCTGTCCCTGTGGGTCTCAAGATATACCTTGTCAAGACCTATGTACTTCTCAAGAAAGTCGTAATCCTCTGCAAGCTTCCCGGGCGTAAATGATTCTGCCACCTGCGCAGGTATGTATACTACTGTTTTGAAGTTTTTGTAATGTCTGTCAGCCATATAATAGTTTTCCTTTTATATTATTCAAGGATTGTTCCGTGCTTCGCACTCTCACAATCCTTCCCACCATTCGCAATTTCGTGTCGCTCCGCTCCACTTCTTGCTCATGTTGGGGCAGGTCCTTAATCCATGCATACATCTTCAAGCCCTAAAGGACTAGCTTCGCGTCGCAAGCTTGAGATGTATACATGATTAGGACCTTGGAATCATATCATCATTTTATAGATCTTCGTACAGTCTTCTTCATCAAGTGTTATGAAACCTGAGATCGTTCCCTTCCTTCCGTCACCGTGGCACAGGATGTCAACAAGCTTCGGTATATCCTCTTCCTTGGCACCCAGTTCCTCAAAGTTCTTGGGCATCCCTATCGAGATAAGGAAGTTCCTGAAGGCTTCGATGCCTGCCTTGGCCGTTGCTTCGGGGTTGGCGAAATCCATCTGGCAGCCCCAAACCCTTACAGCGATCTGGGCAAACCTCATAACATTATGGGATAACTGATATGTAAATACCGCAGGCATCGTAACCGCAAGACCTGCTCCGTGAGCACAGTCATAGAGAGCTGACAGCTCATGCTCGATGGTGTGTGAATTCCAGTCCTGACTGCGTCCTACACCAACCGAATTGTTGTGTGCCATGGTACCTGCCCACATGATGTTGGCACGTGCCTGGTAATTATCCGGATCGGCGATAACACGCGGACCCTCATGGATCATGGTAAGGAGAAGACCCTCTATAAGCCTGTCGGTAACTTCAACTTCCTCGGTATTCGTAAGGTAGCGCTCGTAAAGATGAGCCATTATATCCGTAATGCCTGCTGCCGTCTGATAAGGAGGCAGGGTCTGTGTAAGGGCTGGATTAAGGATGGAGAATTTGGGACGTATCACATCACCGTGGGCATCACGCTTGAACATTCCCTCTTCCTTTGTAACGACCGAATCACCCGAGCCCTCGCTTCCTGCTGCCGCTATTGTAAGCACGGTTCCTATCGGTAATGCTTCCTCGATCCACTTACCCTGATAGTAGTCCCAGAAGTCTCCGTCATAAAGGGCACCTGCTGCGATGGCCTTAGCCGAATCAATAACGCTTCCGCCGCCTACAGCCAGGACAAAGTCAACTCCCTGCTTCTTGCAGATATCTATTCCTTCATATACAAGACCGCTCCTGGGATTGGGCTTAACGCCGCCAAGCTCCACATAAGATATTCCTTCACCATCGAGTGACTTTTTGATCCTGTCAAGCAGACCCGAGCGGACAGCACTTCCGCCGCCGTAATGGATCAGTACTTTCGAGCCGCCAAATCTCTTAACATATTTACCGGCCTGATTCTCGGTATCCTTTCCAAAAACAAAGCACGTAGGTGAGTAGAATTCAAAATTTTCCATATAATTTCCTCCTGTATCTGAGCATAAGACGGTTCCGAAAGAGACCGCGTCCCTATGCCGGATCTTTCACAGTGTCAAGGATAATTATACATTCCATTCACTCTGCGTGCTTATCATTTTTTGTTTTTTTTCTTATCAAATATGATTCGGGGTCAGACTATCTGAACCTGAAATATGTATCCTGGTTACTCTTACAGGTTCATAAGGTTCCTCCACCACCAGAGGAAACCCCTGGGTCCTATTGTGAAGGTAAGCGTCTTTGAACCACCCCATTCATCTCCTGTTCCGCGGACCGTAACGGCAGTTTTTCCCTTGTTTACGTTATTCTTATATGACGATTCAACGATCTCATAATTCTCTTCGGGAAGGTCCACCGGACTGCTGCCCTGCTTCCAGATAATGTCCTTCTTCTCAAGCCTTACTTCTTCCCCGGTGTAGGTCTTCGGCCCGATCGAAGCACTAAGCTTGCTTATATCATTCTTTATGATCCTGTAAGTTCCGGTGACCGAGCCTGTATAAGCGGATCCTTCCTTCGCCTTGACCGTAACGTATACGACAGTGCCGGGATCCAACTTCGCATCTTTTGGAATAGGATTTTCTCCGGCAGCATCCGACGTAAAGCGGATATCCTTGTCATAATCCTTACCGGCTGTCAGTTTTCTGCCGTCCCTGTCCACCACCGTAACCTTGGTCATCCAGTTGCCGGCCTTGTCTTTATACACTACATCATTTGCAGTCACGCTTATGCCTTCTTCTTCCATATCGGCCTGTACGATCTTAAAGAAGGTTGTCGCATCCGTTCCCGTGAAGCTGCCTTTTCCACTGACTTTCACGGTCGGCTTATCACGTCCGCTTAAATCATTAAGCTTTTTATTGTTTGAATAAGCAAGTGTATAGTCCGTACCCTCATTTAGCGGTACTCCTTTAAACATAACTACAGGCTTTGGCTTCACGCCGGCTTTGGCAAATGCATAGGATTCCTGTGAAAGAGTTACCTTGAACAGATCTACCGTATCTTTTTCCGGTGTAATGTCATACCCCGTGATCTTGAAGGATTTATGCACGGTTCCGCTGCATTCATTGATTCCTGTCAGCGTAACGGTTCCTCTTCCGACGTTCTTATTCTCTCCGTATGATACGAGACAGCCTATCTTTTTCTGTTCATCAGGCGATAAACAGTCATACTTTTCTTTTGTTATATATGATATTGGCTTTGCTACCGATTTTGTATCTTTCTTATATGAAAGAGTGAATTCCGGTTTCTGCTGCGTTCCATCATATTCAACTGTTTTAGGTAATCCTATGACTGTCACCTTGCTCATGGGGATACCGGTGATGTTATAGTATACACGCCTTATTCCGGAATATCCCTTCTCTTCTATTCCTGTAATGGTCACCAAACCTATGCCGGCATCAATTGACCATGTACCGGCTTCATAATCCTCGCCCATTACGAGCGTTTTTGTGCCATCCTTTATAACCAGGTTAAGATCCTTTACGTCAACAGGTTCTCCCGTATAAGGCTGATCCGGGATCCTGCCGATCTTAAGCGTACTGACAGGTTTAAGTGATGGTTCCAGTATATCAAAATGCTGATAACCACTGCCTGTATAGTTTCCCATGCCTTCTATTACGGCATAATAATGGCCCGGCTCCTTCGGCTCGTCTACCGGCGTGGTGTACATTTCATCCGTGTAATACTTTACGGTAAAATCCCTGTCCTTTTTCAGACTCATCCGGTTATAAGTCAGCTTTGGAACCGGCTTATAGATCTTCGGTTTTTTCGGGTTATAAACAACAGAGTTTATTTCGGACATGCTTACCCCGTCGTCGAGAACATGCCTTGGCAGGATCGTAAAGGTGCCGCTTGCCGTCCCGGAATAATTGCCCTTGCCCTTGATAATAAAGGTTGCATTGGCAGATGCTTTCACATTATCCTTATAGGAAATGGTATAATCCTTTTTCTCCTTCATGGGTTTTCCCGCAAAGTAAACCTTGACCTGAGGCTTGATGGCCTTGCCGGTATAGGTCTGATCCGGGATCTTCTCATAGGTAAACGTTTCGACATCATCGCTTATATCAAAATAAGCCCAATCCGTTTCATCCGCATAAGAGCCTTTTCCGATGGCCTTCACCTTCCATGGCTTTTCGCCGGACTCATTAGGCGCATAAACGACATCGTAATTTTCCGCCGGGACCTCTTCCCCCATAAGAGTAACTCTTACTGGCGGTTCCGGCATTATCTCCGGGTGATCCGGATCCTGAACAAACGGATACGGATCGATCAGTACCGTGATGACAGCATCAGAAAGCGAGGTTCCGATGATCATAAAGGTCACCTCCTGATCCTCTTTTGTTGTTTCGCCTTCTGTTCCGCTTTCCCACACATAATCATCGCCGATATGGAGCGTAACCTTATAAGTTCCTAAGTCCTTGGCAACCAGATCGCCGTTATCATTGATACGGCATCCTTTCGGAAGCGATTCTTCCACCACGGTATAGAATTTACTTGCTTCGAGCAGTGTCCACTCTGCTCCTATATAGTCAAAAGTCTCACCGGCCGGAACAGGTATCACGTTATCAAGAGTGTATGTATAATTCGCAACAGCACTGTCCCACATCCCTTCCTTTACCGTATATGCCCTGAGGGTGATACTTGTTTTTCCCCGGGCCTGATCAAAATCAATAAGTATGGGAGTCCCGTCGTACAAAATACCTGAAACTGCCGGGTCAGAGCCGTCCAGCGTGTAGTAGATCTTACCTCCCTCGGTGCTCGTACTAAGGGTAGTCTGTTGATCTACCCGATAGGCTCCCGAAGGAAGGGAAGAAACCGGCGATGCTGCGTAAGCTGCTTCTTGTGTTGTGAGAGTCATTGAAACATCAAGCCTGTATTTGCCGTCAGGATGTTCTGCATCGGTCGGGTTTATCATGTTGCCGGGAAGCTTCACTCTTCCGCTTGCTGTCCATACAGCGCTACCACGCTCATCTCCTGAAGGATAGGTAACAGTCGGATCACCCCAAACGACTTTGGCGTCCACTTCCATACCATCGTTCCTTAGAACCTTGATGGTTTCCGGAAGCCGGCTCTTTATCCCGGCTATATCCGTATCGTGAGGAAGTCCGGTTATATCGGCCGGGTTCTTTACATCGGCAGCCAGTTCGTATCCGGTTGCAGGGAAGGTGTGGCTTACTGCGTCTACCCTCTTGTCAAGGTAGGCCGGTTCTCCGTTCATTGTTACTGTAATGTTATCGGCATAACCAAAGGTTGCAGAGATGTAGATCTCGTGTCCGTCCTTATCCTTTACCTTGATCCTGCCACTATGATCACCTTCCGTATATGGCTTGAGCGTCACAACGGCCGTGTACGGAATTTCGAAAGCAGCGATATCCTTACCCCCTACCTTCTTAGGAGCAGGTGTCCATCTGACATTTACACATTCAGGGTCGACTGCATATTCTTTAGTGATCTTAACTTTCATGGAATCTACGGTTGCTGCCATTTCCTCGCCGCCTACAGGCGCAGTAAGCACGACCTCCATGCTGTTAATAACAGGACTGTAACCAGCACAGATGATAAGTTCTTCGCCTCCTGAAGCCGACGACGGTATGGTTATTCCTACAGTTCTGTCCTTGGCCTGACCGGAAGCGATCGTTATTCCGCTTTCCAGCATGTTCCACTGAACAAAGCTCTCATCTTCCACTGCCCTGGCTGAAACCGTAACAGTCGTCCCGGGCACAACATAGCATACAATGTCATTGTCTTCATCCAGATAGTCGTTAAGGTTAACGTCATATGCCTTGATGGTCAGCTTATTTATTGCTACCGGTGGAATAACCGGCATAATTCCGGCGGTAGCAGGGAACTTAACAGCTATCTGAACGCTGCCGCCTGACATGCGTCTGCAACTTACCTCTCCCGAAACAGCCCCTGCAGTCACGTTTTTCGCAAATGCGATCATCTCGGCTTCGCCTTCATCCGGCATCTTCTCTCCCTGAGGGATAGTGATATGTGCGGTATATTCGGTTGCGGGGAGAGCATTCCCCGTAGCTATATATTCTTTTCCTTCCGCTTCGTATGTCCATGTCACAGGATAGGAGAAGGTCTTACCTTCTATTGTATTGAACGTGGCCGTAGCAGTCTCATCCAGCGGCTCACCCTCTTCCTGGGCCGTGTCATAGACAGGAATGCCAACGGCAACATTGATGTTCGAGATCTTATCATCATAATTAGCGGTAAAGGTAAGGGCATAGTCCTTGCTGAAACCACTCGCATCATCTGAAGCAGGCATCCTGAACTCAGTATTTGCACTCTTATCTAATCCTGCGTAGTCCCCTGCAAATATCCTGCTCGTAACGTTTATGTTATTCTCATCCGTGACGGTCCAGGATGTGAATTTCCTGTCTTCGAGAATGTCTGCATTTACATGTACTACATCACCCTCACGGTATTCATATGTTCTGTCCTCTCCTCCCTGGTTGGGATTCTTAACGATGACTTCATGCTTATCGTCGATCAGGTTGATATAGTACGTCGCCATGTCGCTCTTTACTCCGTATGACATGTCGAAGGTATAGATCTTGTAGATCTTTTTACTCTCCCCGTCAAGAGTAAGGTCCAGGCCATCGAAATATATGTTGTATGTCGGCTCAATTTCGCCGGCTTCACCCTCCGTAACATCCTTTACATCGTAATAAATGGCTTCTCCTACTATATTCTTGTTTGCCATGATGATCCTCTGATCGCCGGTTAAAACATTAGCATTTTTATTATCCGGTATCAGTTCTTTTTCTGCAGGCTCCTCGCCTTCCCCGCTCTCTATGGCATAGACGCCCGGTATCGCCACGTTTTGCGGGGGTTCGATCTTATACTCCTTAAAATCAAGCCTCTTCTCTTCGTCCTTATACCAGTCATCGTTCATCCTGACCCATGCTATGTTCACTTCAGGGTAGTGGTTGGTAAGGATATAGGAAGAGTACGTGACAAAGGTCGGAATATATGTAAAGTTCTCATCCATGCCCTTAGCCCATTTGCTTATATCCGTGTGTTTTCCCGGAAGATAACTGTGGTCGGATTCCACCAGATGGAAGATGAAATCAGCGAGCGTCGGCCAGTTTTTCTCCAGCTTGGAAGCATCATCAGGTTTCAGGGCATCCAAAGCCCCGGTAGCCTTTAATTTGTCCCAAAGGATGGTGACATAATGTTCCTTCTCCTTCTCTGTACGCGTATGCCAGCCGCGTATGACAAGCTCATATAATTCAAGCTTGGAAACATCCCCGCCAATGGTGCTGATATGATTGGTAATATCGGAAGCCTTTTCCATAAAACTCTGGGAATGCTCTTCGTCCATGTTAAAGACCATAGCCATGGTATCCCTCATGGCTTCCTGGATCGTGGGATATTCCTTGTTGTTTATCTTTGTTTTATCCTCCGCCCACTTCTTTCTGCTCCCAATGGTTACCGACCACTCCATCTTTTCCTCCGGAATGCCCTCCTGTGCGCCGCGGAAAAAATCCTCAAGAAAGTCCTCAACACAATTGCCATCGTAGTCTCCGTTCTCATAAAACTTGATTGAAGGAGCTAAATTCATGGACATAGGATGGAAATAGTCATCAAAGATGATATCCGGATCTATAGCTCTAAGGTGCGCAAATATGCTCTTTCCATATTTTGCCGTTGTTCCGTCTCTTAATTTATCATAATCACCTGATTTGGTCTTTAACGGCTTGTTGTCCGCATAGGCGGTTACCTGTGTGATGCCGCTGCTTCCTGCATGTTTAACCTCTTTTGTTTCAGCTTTTATTTCACCCGCAGCCGTTCCCGGAACGTAGTGATCCACGCCGTAACGCTTGAATCCCATCTGCCATGGCGCCACAAGAGGCACCACATCTGCGGTGTTGATCATGTTATGGATGCAGTAGTATTTCTCAGCAGTCAGCTTCTGCGCTTTATCGGTTCCGCCTTTTGCAGCTTCACAGGTATATCCGAACACCCTGTTATTCTTTCCTTCGGTTCCGTCCGCATATTTCTCCACAAGCCTCTTGGATGTGATATTGGCAGTGGCCCCCGCCCGGGAGAATCCCGTAACCCAGAACACGACATTTCCGGCACTTATCTCATCCTCCAGGCCATATTTGCTGATATATTCATCTACACTCTCAACGACCTGGTCCGCTGCCGTGGAGAAACCCTTGGCTTCACCATCCCTGCCCTCATCATCGGTCCCTGCTCCCAAAGTGCAGTTGCTGGCCCATTCCGACTCATAACCGCCGCCGCGGACCGTGACAGGTATAAGGATCTTTCCTGTCTTTGTACCGTCTGCCTTCGCAAGCTCCTTGCTGCCGATGGTACAGCCCACGGTGTCGGTACCCGGCTTGCTTACCATGCTTTCGTTGACATATATCTTCTGATCCGGACAGCCTATATCCGCCAGGAACTGGCGCGCTCCGGCATGCTTGTCGTAGTATCTGTTCCCATGTGCATCGGACGTATCGAATTTCCTTAGGTAAGTGCCTGCAAAAGCCAGTGACCAGGATGAAGTTGCAAGGTGTTCGTTGTATATATTCGGATCAACACTTTCATCAAAGAATGCGTCCGTATAATAGAAGAGTCCGGTATTATCAACTGTTCCACTGTCCGTATCCTCATGCATATAGAAGCCGCGGATGAGGTCATATTCATCTCCTTCAATACCGCCCGGCCCGACAGTCCCGACTTTCCCGGATTCGGTAGAACGAAGAGGTATCTTTTTTTTGCCGGAAGCATTGTTGGCATCTACGGCACGCACCTTTTCAGGAGCCGGTATTTCAGTTGCAGCCCCTTTTTTTAAATAGATTTTTCTGTCATTCGGCGCGGGTCCGAAATAGAAATGATAGTCTTTGTTGTCTGATGTCAGAAACCTGATGCAGTTTTTAGTTTTGATCGTGTCCCCGATCTTACCCGGAGACACCATGATAGAGTCCTTACCGCCAGTAGTGTAATATCTGACGTGGACATCAGCGCCTTTGGTCAGGTTAAATTGTACGCGGGTGTCATCAGGATCGGTGTCTGAAATATACAGATTATGGCCGTTGTCTTTGATGACCGTAGCCCCTTTCACTGTAAGATCCGTGATATTCTTATAAACATAAACTCCTCCACCGTCATTTGCACTGTTATCTGTAATTACGCAGCTGGATATGACGGTTTCTTCGTCGTTTATATAAATGGCCCCGCCTTTTGCTGCATGATTGCCTGTTATATTAAGCTCGGCTATAGAGAGTTCTTCCTCATCCACATATATTGCTCCGCCGTCTCCTGCCGCTGTGTTTCCTTTAATTGAAGACTTGCCGTCTCCGCTCAAGCCGGTTGCAGCATAATTGTAATAAAATGCTCCGCCATCACCGCCGCAATAGTTGTTTTCGATACTGGATCTTCTGAGCTTTATTTCATTTTCAGGTCCATTCGAATAGATAGCGCCCCCGTCATTGTATGCGTAGCAGCCATATATAAGCGAATCTGTCAGCCTGATTTTGCAATTGCCGTTACCGCCGGCATCTGATTCAAGATAAATGGCCCCGCCATAACCGTCACGGCCTCCTCTTTGTTCGGCTCTGCATCCTGCGATAGTAACATTGTTCAGTGTAAGAGTGCTGAAGGTATACATGTGAAAGCAGCCTGCTCCGTTGGTGCTTGAACCGCCGGATAATGTGCCGCCGAGAGTTGTATATTCAGTAGTTGCGTATTTATCTTTGGCGGTAGAGCTGTGTACATTGACAGTATGCTGAGTACGTTCAGCTCCGCCGTTAATGGTCACATTCGCACCCCACTTCAGTAAGAAGAGTTCGCCGTTAGTCGTATAATCGCTGCCCTTAGTCAGTCTGCGGTTGATCATATGGCCGTGCATATTAAGAGTAAGTGAACAATCTGAAGGTACGATTATACGTTCATTGACATGGCTGTCGTCTTTGCGATCCCAGTCTTTGAGCATATCAATAATGAGGGTCTCACCTTTTTTGCTGCTAATAGCACTCACGAGAGTGTTGTAGTCGTAGTAATTGACACTATTCATGATCGCGATCGGCTCTGCGGCAAACACATTAAGCGGCACCTGCGGTATGCATGTCATGAGCATGGCCACGATCATTATGACCGCAATCATTCCGGTAAACAGCTTTTTCATCATCTTCTTCATCTTCAGGCACCTCCGCTTCAACCATGTATGTCAGGATTATCGTACAGACAGCATCACGGCATTTAATTTATCAGCAAACCGGCAAGTACAAATACAAGCGGCGAATTCCAGTATATGGTTATCTCATTGAGTGAGTAGCACTCCCATGCATCAAGATAGTACTTCATCGGCGGAAGGTCATGAGGAAGCCGGGCTGCCTTCTCATCCTGAAGTCCCCTGTTTGGCCCTCCCGAAACAAGTCCCGGCCAGGGATCTTCTACATCATCCGAAACAGTGGGTCTTAAATGGGGATTCCTGTATGCCTTCTCACCATGCCCCGTCACATAGCTTGTATCCATGCTGTTTAAGCCAAGCAGGTAATCGAGTCCCGAACAGATAACGTCTGCATAACGTGCATCATCTTTAATACCCTTGGCTACCGTGGCCACCATCAGGAACTTTAACAGTTCCATGTTGGAACCCCAGAAAAAGTCATCCGGTCTCATGCACAGGTTAAAGCCGTTGGTTGAAGCAACTCCTGCAAGCCTGTCAGCCTCATTTATAAAACGTTCGTTAATGTCCTTATTGATGTCATCCCCGTCATTTTTAAGGATTATCGACAGGGAACCAAGTCCCGCAACAGGCCCCCAGCCCAGGTAAGTAAAAATCCTCTTATCTCCGAGTTTATTGAGCTCATCCCTGTATTTTATTATATCCTCACGGTACTTCTTATCTCCCGTCGCTTCATACATGGACGCGGCGGCCCAGAAACGGTTGGAGAAATCCTCATCCTCGCCGTACTCACCGGTATTGGATCCCTCGGCATTCTTAAAAAGCAAGGGCTCCTGATTCAGCGTAAGCCAGTCATACGCCCTGCATGCTGCCTTAAGCAGGACCTTTGCATAGGCCTTATCGTAATCCCTGTAAACTGTATGGGCAAGCGCGAAAACAGCAGCTATATCCGCGGTCGCCATGGATGACACCGGGAAGAGGAAAAGCTCATCCTTATCCTCCTCGGGCATCACAAAAGGTGCATGCATAAAGGTCGTGACCTTGTGCCATACGGCACCGTCTTCTCTCTGCATCTTAAGCAAAAAGTCAAGCTCGACCTTACATTCCGCCAATATATCGGGAAGCTCTCCCGTATCACTTTTTACCCGGGGTATATCAAAGGAAACCTTTGTAAGACTGTCAAAGAAACGGACTCCGTATAACAGGTGGGCAAGAGCCACAGCACCCGCTGTCGAATACCTTCCGTAATCACCGGCGTCATGCCATCCGCCGCACACATCAACTTTGGTTCCTTCACCGTAAACGGTTGCCTCGGTCATATGGCATGGCTTATGGTAGTATTCACCTGCATATTCTTCACTCAGCGCATCGCCGCAGCGCAGATAGTAGAAACACTTGCAGACATCATGCATAAGAGCGTCGTAGACATTATCCGAAATACGGAATGATGCTGACTCTGCTCCATCGGCACATATCCTGTATGTGTCTTCTGCGCCCTGCGGATCAAATTCACTAAAATCCGCAATATAGGTATCCTCACCGGAAATATCATCCTTACCGAAGTGAGAAACCCTGCCCCCAAATACTTTTTTTCCCTTTTCGTTCTCAAGAGTGAATTCCTCAGACGGGAAGGTGAGGACTGCCCTCTTCCTGCCCTTTGGCAGATATCCTGCCTGGTCAACAAATATCGATCTCATTTTATCCCCCATCCGAAAACTGTGTCTTAATCCCGGTTTAAAACAACCGGGGCCCTGATGGTTTAATTGTAGCATATCCGTACCGATACGTCATCAATGCTTACCGTTCTTTATATAAAAACCGGGGTGAGCAAAAATTATGCTCACCCCGGTTTATTGAAATGAGGGGACGGTTCCCCGTTTCATTTTTCAATTAACCGTGACTTCACATTTAACCGTATACCCTCCGATCTCGGCGTATACGGTTGCGGTACCTGAAAACATTGTAGCGAACGTACCCTTCACTTCATCCATAATCATTGCAACACTGGGGTTAGAGGTCATCCAGCGAATATCCTTGATCTTACAGTTCTTGACAGCACCAACTGAAACACCTTTTTTTCCGGCCGGCAGATTGAGTGATGTCGTCTTGATCTCAGGAGTCAATACACTGATGATACACTCATACGAATGTCCGTTAACCGTTGCCACAACCTTACCGTTCACAACTTTATTGATAGTGATCTTCTTCTGTGTGTCAGGAGTCTTGGTATTGGCAGGTTCTATCTTTACAGCATCTGTTTTGTCCGTAACACGGTCATCATCTGCATCAGGTATAAATTCCCATGATATTGCATCACCAGCCTTGGTACCGGTCAGCTTGATCGCAAGATCCTGTCCAACCGACAGCTTATCCTTCTTCACTATACTAAGTTTTGGCATAACGGTCTTAAGTGTAAAGGTTACTTTTGAAGCGTTTTTGCCCTCGCCGTATACCGCAGATACCTTACATGAACCGTTATTCTTGCAGATGATCTTACCGGTAGGCTTTCCTTCTGTATCTTTTTCCAGTTCGAAATCCTTGCCCTGTTTATCTGATATCTCCCAGGTTGTGGGCAGGATAGTCTTGCTTTCTATTCTTTCGGTGGCATCAAATATCTCACCTGCGTATGAAGCCGTGAAGAACTTGATCTCCTTGCCCTTGGAATCTTTCTCATATTTAACCGTGGGCTGTTCTACTTCAATAGAGACCTCATCTGAATCAACATACTTCTTGCCCACCTTAACCTGTCTCGTTACCTTAACAACGCCTTTATACTTCTTTGCCGAGAAAATTCCTTTTGAAACCGAGCCGGCATTCTTGGGTTCTACCACGAACTTGTCGGTTTTCTGGAAGTCATTTCCAAAAGAACCGAAATAAACATTCTCGCTAAGGTCAACTTTCCCGCTTGTAACCATCGGCCTGGTCTCAGCTTCAGTCTTAACGTTCTGGGTTATCTCCTGATTCAGTACTTCGACTTCACAGATCGCGGTCTTATCAGGATTCGAAGAAATAGCTTTGATCTTCGCATAACCTTCTTTGAGCCCCTTTATCGTACATGTACCGTCTCCGTTATCGGTCAGTTCAACCGCAACCGGATTATCGACAACCTCCCATATAACATCCTTATTATCGGCATTTTCGGGACCGACGGTGGCAGTGATCTTATCCGTTCCGTTAAGCGGCAGGGTAACCGATTTCTTATCAAGCTTGATGGAGGTTACTTTTACATTAGCTCCGGTTGATATCTCGAAATGATAACTTCCTGTGGTCCATTTGGGGATCGAGATATAGTATGTACCCTTCGGGAATGTATCGGTATATCCCATGTGTTTAGGTGCTATCAGCTGCTTTCCGACAACAGGTTCCTTTTGTGAGATCCCTGACTGATTGGGGAAATCCTGAAACGATATCGATCTGGTATCATCAACTCCGTCTCTCATATAAAATGCCATCGTTTCAATTTCGG
>JBGUQP010000511.1:0-8619 GCA_045131145.1 Lachnospiraceae bacterium
CGAAGCTCCTTTGGAAACAGATACCCTGTATATAAACGGAATTTCACTTACAAATGAGCGCTCAAACTATGCCTACATGGATGGAACTTCTATGGCAGCACCGGCTGTTACAGGAGAAGTGGCGGTAGTTGCATCAAGGTGGCCTCAGGACTGCGCAGGGAGGCGTGCAGCCAGAGTCATTGCAAGCACGGTTCCGCGGGATGAGCTTGTAAATACCAGCCGGACTGACGGCGTAGCAAATGTGCGCAAGGCCCTTGCCTGTGATTATGCGCCTGTTGTAAACAGGGCCCGGATCGATGAGGATGGCCTGCTTAACATTTCAGGTTACTTCTTTGGATCGGATGAGGGCAGCGTTTCCGTTAACCTGCGCGGTGTTGATATAACCGGTTACAGGATCGTGGAATGGAAGGGGCTTGGACGCGATGAATGGGATGATGACGGTAAAAATGCCGAAGACACAATTAAGCTGGATCCGGGAACAAATGAGATCCCTTCCGATGAGATCAAAGTCACTGTCAGGGCAAACGACGGCAAATCAGGGTCAAGATGGCTTACAGTCAGCGGAATGGACGAAACTTCGAAAAATAATATCTTCTATAAGAGGCTGCCTATTCCCACGCCGGATGACGGGAAGCTTTATGAGGACTTTGAGAGTACATATTTCTGTTCGGGGGCTGCTCTTGACGGATCCATATATTACACGGGCATTAAGTTAAGTTCAGAGGGTGAATCATATTACACATGGAAATACACCCTGTCTGCGGACGGGATAACATCCGGATGGATTAAGCCTGACAAAAATCCGGAAGTCACTATAAAGTCAAATATCTGTGCTTATAAAGGAATGTTAATCTATGTGGACGAAGAAGACAGCTTTATCAAGATGTATTCTCCTGAGGATAACATGATCTACGACACCGGACTGGCTGTTCCGACTTTTGCTGACACCAACAGAAACGGTGCCCGTATCGTCAATGCAGGGAATGAACTGTATCTTTTGCTGACCCTGAAGCCGGATGACGCAGCTGAGAAAGAAAAAACGGAACTGTACCGTCTTGATGTGGAAAAAAAGGAATTGCTGCACCTGTATACGCTTAAGTCTGTGCAGAATTCATCTGCTGTAAGCGCAGTTAAGGATGATGAAGGGACAGTTACCATCATCTCACTTAATAAGAAGGATGAAGCGAATATAGAAAGAGAAAAGATCATCATTAACGAAGATCTTGTAACTTCCGACACAGTTACAATACCCCTTCCTTCCGGCTGCTGTTTTGACAAACAGGCCCTTGAAGGTGCTCCCAACCAGTACGGCATAGTTCTTACAGGTCCCTGCGACCACACTGACAATACAGACAGTTTCCTCTATAAGCCTGAGGATGAGTCAATAGTAAAGCTGGATAAACAGTTAGCACCTGACCGTCCGGTCAGAACAATTGTGACCGAGTACAAGGGCAGCACTTACTTCCTGGGCATTGATATGTACGATCAGGACGGTACGGTCTTTGCGACAGCCGATAATGATGAATTCAGGGGAGAGTCAGAGCATAAGGAGCCCCTTCCTTATTACGGTGATGACAAGACCGGGGGTACCGGTGATTTAATAGGGATCATCGATCTTGATGTGCCGGATGACGGTAAGGTTCCCATCGGAAAGAGTATAAATGTCACACCTAAAATAACGGAAATGGATGGCAGGAAGATAACCTACACCTGGTTCAGCGGGAATGGCATGATCGCAGGTGTGGATCAGTCGGGCAGGGTAACGGGTAAGTTAAGAGGCAGTACGGTCATCGGTGCCATCGGAAGGGACAGTTCAGGAAAAGTTTATAAAGGGGAGCGCAAGGTTACCGTATATTCCCCGATAAAGGATATTAAACTAAGCTGTAAGAAGCTTACCGTAAAAGGGGGAAGTAAGTTTGATCTGAAAGCGACACTGATACCGGCGGATGAATTAAGGAAGAGTGTGGAATGGACTGTTTCCGCTTCTTCTTCATATCCCGGGGTCATTGAAAAGATTTATGAAGAATCCTATTCCGATATCAGCTATGCAGCCTTTAAAACACGGGAAGTCAGTGAGGATGTGCAGGTTAAGGTAACTGCCGGGGCCACAGACGGAAGCAATAAAACGGCAACCTGCCTTGTTACCATTACCGCACCTTCGCCGGAGCCTTCCGAAGTTAAGGTACCCGTAAAGTCAGCAGCCCTTTCGGATACCGGTACCATCAGCCTTTCAGAAGGCATGGAACATGAGTTAAGCCTTGTATGTGTAAGTCCTGCAGAAAGCAGCGGATACTCGGTTGAGTGGAAGAGCAGCAGTGATGCCGTTACGGTATCGGGCAATATAGCAGATGATTCCCGGGCAGTGGTAAGGGCCGATAAGAAAGGAACGGCTAAGATAACAGCGATCATCACAAATACAGTCACGGGCGGTAAGAAGACTGTCACCGCCAAGGGACTGACTGTTAAGGTTGAGCCTTCTGCGGTATCCGGAAATGAGATAAGGATTTTCAATAAGAAGAAAGATATAACCGGAAGTGTAAGCGGAAACAGGCTGGAAGTCCGTAAGAGCCTTTCTCTTAAAGTGTCCGTTTATTCGGACAGTATACCAGTGAAGGCAGGTAAGGCGAAGGTCCTTTGGTCAAGTTCGGATCCATCCGTGGCTACGGTCGCTAACGGGAAGGTTAAGGCATACAAAGAGGGTGAAGTCACATTTACGGCCACCCTGGTGCCGACGGAGGCAGGTCAGGGAACAGAGAGCGAGAATGTATCCTGCACATTCTATGTATATAATACGATCAGGGAACTTAAGCTTAATACGGGGACTGTACCGGGAGTCAGGGAAATAACGGCTGCTGTCGGTGATGGTGACAGGCCGATCGCTGCCGTGCATACAACAGCCCCCGTAAGTAAGAATGACAGTGTCAGAGAGGATAAGAAATATGAGTGGACAAGCTCCGATCCCGGAGTGGTGGAAATAGGCATGGGCGAGGGTGAAGAGAATCCGGCCGTAGTAAACCTTATTTTCAAAAAGGCCGGCAAGGCGGTAATAACCTGCAAGGCACTTGACGGAAGCAAAAGAAGCGTTAAATGCAGGGTGACCGTATACGAAAAGGTCAGCGGAATAAAGATAACAGCTAAGAACCTTGGAACGGCAACGGTCAATACTTATAATGCGAAAGAGATAACTGTAAGAGGCCTCGGCATAAAGAAGACTTTCACCATATCAGCAAACCTTGAGCCGGCAGCGGCATCGTGCAGGGAGGTCACATATGTAAGCTCTAACCCCAAGGCCGTTACCGTAAGCAGTAAAGGATTGGTTAAGCGCGTCGGTGAAGGCGGGGCGGATATCTGTGTGACTGCTGTTGACGGCGGATACACGGCAGTGTGCCATGTGACCGAGTGATTTTGAAACAGCTATATTATAAAGGAGGCTTTTATGAGATCGCTAAACAGAAGAATTGCTTTATTACTCGCGGGGGTGCTTGCGATTACATCACTTCCGTTAACGGGCAGGCAGGTCAGTGCGCAGATCCTGCAGGAAACAGATGTATCCGGCAGCAGCCCCGACTATGTGGAGGGTGATATCATCGTATGTGTAAATACCGGTAACAGTCATGTGCCCGGAAACGGCGACGAGATAACAAATGACAGGGCGGCCGAACTAAGCGCCCTGCTTGATTCTGCGCAGGATCTGATGGATGTAACGGAGGCGGTGAAGGAGTCGCCGGAATACGGCAATGAAGAAGCCGGTCCCGGGGAGGATAAAATTCTCAATGACAAGTCCGTACAGGATGAAGAATACACTTTACAGTTCATACATTCAGACAGATACACCACACAGCAGATGATCGAAATGCTGAAGGACGATCCGGATGTATTGGTTGCCGAACCAAACTATATATATCACCTGACGGATGAGCTTATTGATGAAGAAGATATTATTTTATCCGATGAAGACATAAGTGAAATCAGTGAAAAAAAGTCTGTGGACGTTACAAAATATCAGTATGCATACGGCAGCGGCGACGGCGGAATGGACGTACCTTATTGGAACAACACTGATTATACCAATGCGGATGATACAGTTGTAGCTGTTCTGGATACGGGTGTTGATTATGAACATGAAGACCTTAAGGATGTCATGTGGGATGACGGACTTATGTATCCCGAACTTACAGGACTCGGCGGTGGAAGGTACGGCTACAACGCCATTGACAGTAGAAGTGATAACAGACCCTACAGATCTTACGATCCCATGGATGATCACGGTCACGGAACCCATTGTGCCGGAAGTGTGGGAGCACCATGGAACGGGATCGGAGTGAGCGGAACGGCTAACGGTACCAGGATAATAGCGGTCAAGGCCGGAAATGAAAAGGGAAGCTTTCCGACAAAAGCAACACTTAAGGGATTTAATTATATCAAGGCAGCAAAAGAAGCCGGTATTAATGTTGTGGCAGTCAATAATTCCTGGGGAGGCGTTGTCAGATCATATGCAACTTGTCTTGCTGTAAGGGAGTTGGCGGCTCTTGACGTTATATGCTGTTTTGCCGCCGGCAATAATACATCGGACAATGACTATGATTTTCTAACATCGTCAAACATGCGGGAAAACGAGGGGGTTATCTGTGTAAATGCCAATGATGACAAAGGAGAGAAAAGCACATTTTCCAACTATGGCATCAGAACTGCGGATGTAAGCGCACCGGGAAGCGATATAATGTCGACTGTGGTGACCGGCACGGGAACACCCAACCCCCTGTTCTGTATACCCGTGACCGACAGTAACGGAATTGAGGCAAAAGATGACTTTGCGGGCGATCATACTTATTTCTCATATACTCCGATGAATGGTGCATCGGCAGCGATCGAGCAGGATAGCGGACAGAGAGTGCTGAAAATAAGCAATATGAAGGCGAAAGAGGATGTCCTGCAGGTTTCCGGCAACTCTCTTGTCCGCAAGCCGGCTTTCTTTGCCCTGTCAGCAAGATACAGTGAAGATAAAGTGCAGGCAGTGACTGTTAAAGTACTTAAAAAAGACGGAACATATTATGAATGTACTCCGACGTCATATTTAAGAGATTATTACATCAGCAATAATGTATACCGCCTTCCTGATGATATGGAGCTTGAGAAGCCGGAATTCAGGTTATGCCTGCATTTAAAAACAGAGAACTTATCATCTTCTTTGTATATAAACGGATTATCCCTGACAGATGAGCAGTCGGATTACGGATACAAGAGCGGAACATCCATGGCTGCCCCGGCGGTTACAGGTGAAGTGGCGGTCCTTGCATCAAGGTGGCCGGGTGATTCGGCCGGAAGAAGGGCGGCAAGGGTTATCGGATCGACAAAATATTCGGAAGCGCTCGCAAACACGAGCCGTACCGACGGTATCGCCAATGTGCGTATGGCCCTTGCCTGCGATTATTCACCTGTTGTGAACAGGGCTTGGATCGGTGAAGACGGATTACTGTATGTTTCGGGGTATTTCTTCGGAAGCGAACAGGGAAGCATCTCAATCGCAGCGGGAGGCGCTGATATAAGCGGATTTGCTGTAAAGGAATGGACAGGCGCAGGTGCAGATACATGGGACGACGATGGAAAAAACAGTGAAGATGTCATTAAGCTGGATCCCGGAACAAACAAGGTTCCCGTGGATGAAGTGAAGATCACTGTTACCGCGCCCGGGGGTAAAACAGGATCAAGGTGGCTGACTGTCGGCGGTACGAGTGATCCTTCCTTAAAGGAGGTCTTCTACGACAGGCTCCCCGTGCCAGCGCCGGATGAAGGTGACCTGTACAGGCGCTTCATGAGAACGGCCTTCTTCAACGCCGCGGCTCTTGACGGGGCCCTGTATTTTACGGGTGTTGAGTTCGGGGAAAATGGAGAAAGTTACGCCTTCTGGAAGTATACCCTGTCGGGTAACGGGATATCCGGCAGATGGGAGAAGCTGAAAAAAACCCTCCACTCGTCGAATGCATCAGGTATAAGTGCTTATAACGGAATGCTTGTCAGCGTGGATGAGGAAAATCATGAGATCTGCTTGTATTCTCCCGAAAAGGACATGGTCTACCACACCGGAGTGAATGCTCCGAAAGATGATAATACCCTTATATCGGGTTCGTATTTCGTTAATGCAGAGGGTGAATTGTATCTGCTTAACACTTTGTCAGAATATAATGAAAAAGAAAAGAATTATCTTGATATCAGGACAGACCTTTATCGTGTGGATATTGCCGGTAAGGAGCTCGTGTTCCTTCGTAAGCTTGAGTCGATCCAGAATAACCCCGTGATAAAGGTCAGTAAGGATGATGAAGGAAAAGTCAACCTCATCTCGATGGCTAAATATAATGACACAAGCATCGTAAGGGAGAACATTACCATAAATGAAGACATTGTGTCATCGGAAAAGAGAGTCTTGGATCTTCCGGCTGACTGCCGGTTTGACGGTGAAGTCCTAAAGGGTGCACTTACCCAGTACGGCCTGGTGCTTACCGGATTTACTGACCATAAGGATAATTGCGACAACTTCCTCTATGATCCGGATAAGGACTCGTTTGTTAAGGCTGACAGGCAGATCGTGCCAGGCCGCTCTGCCAATAATGCAGTGACCGAGTATAAAGGTAAAGTTTATTTCCTGGGCATTGACATATATTCGGATGAACGAACATTTGCCATGGCAGATAATGATGTCTTTAAGGGAGAATCACCCCATAAGGATCCTCTCCATTATTACGGTGATGACAAGACCGGGGGTACCGGTGATTTAATGGGGATCATTGATCTTAAAGTACCGGATGGTGGCATGGTTCCGATTGGAAAGAGTATAAAGATCACGCCTGAAATAACGGAAGAAGATGGAAGGCAGATAACCTACACCTGGTTCAGCAAGGATGCCATGATCGCAGGTGTGGACCGGTCAGGCAAGGTAACGGGCAAGTTAAGCGGCAGTACGGTCATTGGTGTCATCGGAAGGGACAGTGCAGGAAATGTTTACGAAGGCAAGTGCAGGGTTACCGTATATTCCCCGATAAAGGATATTAAACTAAACTGTAAGAAGCTTACCGTAAAAGGGGGAAGTAAGTTTGACCTGACAGCGACACTGACTCCGGCGGATGCATTCGGGAACAGGGTGGAATGGACTGTTTCCGCTCCTTCTTCATATCCCGGGGTCATTGAAAAGATTTATGAAGAATCCGCTTCCGATGCCAGCTATGCAGCCTTTAAAACACAGGAAGTCGGTGAGGATGTGCAGGTTAAGGTAATTGCCGGGGCCACAGACGGAAGCAATAAATCGGCAACTTGCCTTGTTACCATTGTAAAGTCCATGCCGGAACCTCCCGAAGTTAAAGCACCCGTAAAGTCAGCAGTCCTTTCGGATACCGGCACCATTTCTCTTGGAGAAGGCATGGAACATGAGATAAGCCTTGTATGTGTAAGTCCTGCGGAATCCGGCGGATGCTCGGTTGAGTGGAAGAGCAGCAGTGATGCCGTTACGGTATCGGCCAATAAAGCAGATGATTCTAGGGCTGTGCTAAGGGCCGATAAGAAAGGAACGGCTAAGATAACAGCGATCATAACCAACACAGTTGCGGGCGGTAAGAAGACTGTCACCGTCAAAGGGCTGACTGTTAAGGTAGAGCCTTCTGCGGTATCCGGAAATGAGATAAGGATATTCAATAAGAAGAAAGATATAACCGGAAGCGTAAGCGGAAACAGGCTGGAAGTCCGCAAGAGCCTTTCGCTGAAAGCGTCCGTTTATTCGGACAGTATTCCTATCAAGACAGGCAGGTCGAAGGTGCTGTGGTCAAGCTCGGATCCATCCGTCGCTGCGGTCACTAACGGGAAAGTCAAGGCATACAAGGAGGGAGAGGTCACGTTTACAGCCACTCTGCTGCCGACGGAGGCAGGTCAGGGAGCGGAGAACGTGAATGCATCCTGCACATTCTATGTATATAATCCGATCAGGGAACTTAAGCTTAATTCGAAGACTGTTCCGGGAGTCAGGGAAATAACGGCAGCTGCAGGTGATGAAAACATGAGGATCGTTGCCGAGAATACAACAGCACCCACAGGTAAGGGTGATACAGTCCGTGAGGATAAGACATATGCATGGACAAGCTCCGATCCCGGAGTTGTGGAAATAGATATGGATGAAGAGAATCCGGCCGAAGCAGGCCTTATATTCAAAAAGGCCGGAAAGGCAGTCATAACATGTAAGGCACTTGACGGAAGCAAAAGGAGCGTTAAGTGTAAGGTTACCGTATACGAAAGGGTCAAAGGAATAAAGATCACCGCGAAAAATCTGGGAAATGCAACGGTCGATACTTATAATGCGAAAGAGATAACCGTAAGAGGTCTTGAAATAAAGAAGACCTTTACGATATCGCCGAATCTTGAACCGGCAGCGGCGTCTTGCAGGGAAGTCACTTATGTAAGCTCCAACCCTGAGGCCGTTACCGTAAGCAGTAAAGGATTGGTTAAGCGTGTCGGTGAGGGCAGTGCGGATATCTGTGTGACTGCTGTTGACGGCGGATACGCGGCAGTGTGCCATGTGACTGAGTGAGGGTGCCGGGGGGGGGGGGGGGGGGGGGGGGGGGGGGGGGGGGGGGGGGG
>JBGUQP010000512.1:0-3185 GCA_045131145.1 Lachnospiraceae bacterium
ATGGCATATACGATGTCATTTACCTTGATAGTGAACTGTGCATCATACCCTCCGTATAACTCATTGTAATCCGTTGATTTACAGGAAACATTGTAAGTCTGCCCTGTCATCTTTCCGACAAGGCTGTTTTCAACCTTTTCAGGCAAAACTCCCTCTCCCACATGTACGGTATAATTTTCTATTTCTATGCTTGGATCAGTCTCTCCGTCCACGTATCCGACTATGTCCACATTTACATAGTCATCCTTCTGTACAAGGGATTTTTCTATCTTCGTATACGAAGGGTACTCTTTCAAAACACTGTTGATATAGTCCTTTATATCCTGCTTTACGATAGAGGTTATGCTGCTGTTAAGCTGCGATCTTGAATAAGTATTTAGCGCAACGCAGTGATTTACATCATATCTTAGCCACTTCTTATCTTCCGTATCACTTACAGTTTTAGAAGTCTCTTTGACCTTTGTTTTGGCACCTACGTTAAAAACCGGCATAACGGAAGTTAACATCACGGATAAAAGCATCACCGGTACCAAAAATCTTATGTTCCTTTTCATAAATAACAATCTCCTTTTCTTCTATATATATAATGCAGTTTTACTGTCAAGAATCCGCATTATTCTTTTGACAGTAAAAAAATCTTTTTCTTCCATTACTTGTCACTGTCAAATTCACATGCTATCATTAGGTGGTCAGGAGGTGGCATTATGGCAGCAAAATCAGCAAAAAACCTTGAAGCACTTATTACGGAAATGGAGAAACTTACTGATAAGTGCGAGGTTTTTCAGAAAGAAAACGAAAGCCTTAAAAAGCAGGTCCTTAAACTTAAAAAGGATAACGAAAAACTGTCAAAGGCTGCAGTTGACACTAAGAAAGATCCTGCCGATAATGCAAAGCCTGATGTCAAGTCTGATGTCAAACCCGCCTCTGACAGTGATGCCATTTATAAGCTTTCAATAGAGCTTGAAACTTACCGTCGCATCATCGAAGCAAAAGATGCTCAGCTTGACCGCTACAGGGAAGAAGAAAGCAACCGCCGCATAGAGAATGCCGTAAATGCAAGCAATTCAGACACTTACGAGCAGCTTTACAATAAAAAGGTTGCCGAGTGTAACAGATTAAGCCAGGAAAACGAGATAAACGCCGCCAAGATGGCAGCCCTTAAGAATACAAATGATGCATACAAAAAAGAGATAGCCGGTCTCTTAAAGCAGATAGCTTTAAAGGAAAAAGAGAATAACGCAATACTATCATCAAACATAGATACAACAAAAGAAGTGATCATGTCCATGATGAGCGCTCCTGTAGATAAAGGCAGCGTTCCTGTAAAGAAAAAATCAGGGCGAAAGAAAACCGCCAGTACATATCAGGCATGGAAGGAAGCTTACGAAAGCGGCATTACCGATGAGCGGGAAATGGAAAGAAGGGATATCTGTTCAATGAGGACCCATTTCAGGAACGTTCAGAAATATAAAAAAGAACAGGCAGCAAAGAAAAAGTAGGAGGCGATCTCCTACTTTTCTTTTTACAATCCAACTTCAATGAGATATTCAGGTGTGCTCTGGCAGTCCTTATATACTATGACTTCATCCATGACAAATCCAGAGTACCGGCTTTCTGCCCAGGTACAGTGACATCCGGGTGCGATCTTTTTTAGTTTTTCAAAGTTAAGAGAAGTATCGATGCCAAGATGGCCGTCATAGCGTTTTCCGGTTGCAACTTCACTTAAAAGCAGAAATCCCGTATCTGCAGATCCGCCTGCCCATTTGGATCCGGCTCTTGATGTATACCCCATGCTCTTACATGCCTGCGGGGCAAAATAGATCCCGTATCCGTAAGCCTTTCCGCAGATGACAACTCCTGCCGGCGGATTTACCGTAAGGCCCTTTGTAAGGATGCTCCACCAGTTTTCATTTCTCGATCCGTGGAATAAATGGTCAATGCCATGCCCGTCTGTAAGGTTTTCCATTCTGCAGAATTCATTAAAGGCCTGCTTTGACCTTGTATTTTCTACTTTCCAGGCATCGATATATCTGTGTCCTTCACTGCCAAGCCTCTCTCTTAACATCTTTGCTTCATCTTGGCTTACATGCCGCATCTTAAGGCCGTTTGCACTTAGGATATCTGCCTTGCTGCTTTTTCCATATGTCCTTAGCTGGCTTATAAGCACATCGTAAAGCTCCTGCTCTGCCTTTAAGATATCGGGTATGTCAGCCTCATCCTTTGCAAGATAGCGGCTTACATTATCCATCCTTCTTGGTATTACCGAAAACAGCCTTATGAGCTCTGCATTAAAATTCCCGATCGATATGGCACCGGCATTTACCTTATCTGACAGACCCTTAAGTATGTCTGCACCAAGTGCTATCATCTCATCCGAGATATCATCGACCTTTACGGTATACTGCGTGTTAACGACCTTGTTTGCAAAGCCTATGATCCTGTTAACGATCGTCCTTACACTTTCATCGCTTATCTTTGCATAAGATGATCCGTCTACCGACATATCATTCTTTAAGACCTTCTTTTCCATCCTCTCTTTCTTTGCAAGGATATAGCCGGTCCTTAGCAGCTGATGCACTGTACTGTCCCATCTATCCATGGACCTTAGATGGCTTTTTGGCTTAAATACTCCGATCTGGATGCCTATCCTTGATTCTGTGTACTTAAAGCATCCGTTCTTTTGGTTTTCAAGCGTCACCTTCTGGTTAAGCCCTTTTCCTGTCGGCGTAAGCTTACAGTAAGTAAACTCAAGATACTCCCTGTTTGGAACAACATTTTCTCCCATTGCTTTTTCCTCCTTTTCCGGTTTTAGATTTATCTATATATGCTCGTATTTTTGTAAAACAAAAGAACATCATCCAAAGGATGATGCCCTTTCGTTTAAAAGAGGATTTATGCAGCTTCAAGATATACGATATCGCCCCGGTCTTCGGTTAATTCAGTTACTACTCTCTTAACCTTTGTAAGGTTGTCATCAGAAAATGAGTAGACCGTTGCATGATCCTTGTGAGTGATATCGATGAGGTTATCCGTATCTGTAAGGTCTATCCCTGTAATACGTGCCTGCAGGGTTTCTCCGAACTCATTGACATACATGAACTCCTCCGTGTTCTTGAAAAGATAGCCCTTATCTCCTGCACAGACCTGCGTTACCGTATCTGCCCTTCTCTTTGAGAATGCTATAT
>JBGUQP010000513.1:0-3269 GCA_045131145.1 Lachnospiraceae bacterium
TTTTCCGCCATGATCTCTGCAATAGAATCTGCCGCCTGAACAGGACCGTAGGCCGAACCAACCATCGTTAAAGCTGTCAATATCGGCACAATGTGCCTAAGAATATATTTCGTGTACAAGATACCCCCTTCTCTGATCCCGACATATAGACAGTTATGTCTCTGCTTCCTCTATCATTCCCCTATCACAACGCGCAAAGCCGTACGCTTGAATATCCAGGTAATCAGGATTGACAGGGGCACAAAAAGCAGATTGATCCCTGTAACAACGGCCGGATGAGCATTCAAAAAATAAGCAAATGTAATGTAGACAAGCGGTGAGTGAATCAAATACAGACCGAGCGAATAGCTGCTCAGGAACTCCGTGATCCTGCAAGTCTTTCCCGGAATTATTAAATATAGTGAAACGACCATAAGGATCCTTACCACTACATATAATATTGACGTCCTGTTATTGAACAGCATTATTCCTAAAGCAGAGCTTGCCGCAAACATAATAACTCCGGCGACCTGCGTATAGACGTTCTTCTTGCTGAAATCCCAGAACATTGAGATCAGGCAGCCCAGTTGAAAATAGAAAAGGTATTTTGCCGGGTTCCGTATCAGACCGTAGTCAATAAGCAGGTATTCCTTTCTCAGTATGACCAATGCTATGAACATGAGGACTAATTTTCCTGCTAACGCATTTACATGGATCTTCTTAATTAACCGGTCATACAGATAAGATAAAACAAAGCATATAAAAAGGCAGGGCATGAACCACGCATTAGCGTCATCTTTTCCCAGCAGTGTACAGTTAATCAAGATATACGGGAGACTTAACCCCTCATATCCCGGATACCGCACCAGAAATCGAATCGGCAGCGTCCATGCAAGGGTGAAGAACACCCAGGGTACCAATAATCGTTTTGCTTTATTACTTAGAAAAACAAAAAAAGATTTCTGTTTAGATAAATTGTATAAAAAGCCTGAAATACTGAAGAACAAAGGCATCTGAATAATGTTGATATATGCCTTTATATGATCTAACGCAGGCACTTTTATATCAGAGGTATACCTTTGCCATGTGCTGCTGTACAGAATTATACAGTGGCCTATGACAACAAAAAATATTGCAAGGGCTCTCAGATTTGTTATCTCATGGAACACTCTCTTTTTCCCATTCATATTGCTCTTTCCTGCTTTCTGCTTAATTATTATCTTTGACGGTGTTGCCGCGGCCTCTTGTCGGAGCTTCCAGAATGTTCAAAAGATTTGTCACGCAGGCTACAAGAGGAATCACTATTGCGATATGCAGCAGATAAATCAATGGATTTTGCATCGAGAACCCCAGCCGGGTCATTATATTCTTGACGGCAGTGTGGACAATATATATTTCCAGTGAATACCTGCCTAGTATTGAAAAGACGGAAAACAATCCGTTCCATCGACCGGCCATTGCTTTTCTTACCATCACATATGCAAATATGAGAAATATGCCATAATACCCATAGAACGATCTGCCAAGAACAAAATTCGTTTTGCCGACTAAAACTTTGACAAACACTGCGCACACAATAACACAGGCAAGCCACAAAGGGATTCCCTGTTCATCGTCACTCGTCATGTTTTTTGACTGTTTTCCTGCCCCCATACCTATCAAAAAATACGGCAGGCGCTGCAGAGCCCTTTCAATATTGTGAAAAAAGTCAGGAGCCGCAAAATAACACAGGATAATAAGGCCGAAAGAGCATAAAACACCAATGACAAGCATTAACTTGTCATTGGTCATCCGATATATGAACGGTGATATAATATATAGAAGTGTTATGAAAGATATATACCACAAAGTTTCAGTCCCGCTTACCCAAAAGGACAGCAGACTGTAATCAAGCAAAAATTGCCGGATCGAAACATGAAGGAACAGAAAATCTGTGATAGCCCAATAAATCAGGCCGCATACAAGGTACGGAACTACGACACGATACACCCTTTTTCTGTAATACGTCGTCAGTTTCCCACCGCGGCTCAGAGAATAATAAAGACCGAAACCGGATAAGAATATGAAGATATCTACACCGACACTGCTGACAGCACTGTTGTAGAATTTCGAGATAACGCGCAGGACCGCATTTGGCGCTTCTACATTGTTAAATACCATAAAATAGTGGTACAGTTTGATACTCAATATCGCGGCACCGAATAATTCACCCCGATATGTACTTACATCCCTCCATGTAAAGGGTACTCTATATGTCCTGTTCTTCACCATTTTCCGCTTCCCCACATTTTTTCCGCAATGCGGAATTATGATAACTGCACTCCTCTAACTTACATTACTCAATATCTTGCCCGGAATAGAAATGTTACGATAGCCCCTCTTGCGCAGGTATCGTTTATTCCGAATGAACCGCTTTTTTTCCCTGTCGTGTATCCTAACGTAATATTATTCTGAGCTCCCCAGAGAATAGCCTGATAAAAGGCATGGGTACTGGGAACGTCCCGGAACGGAGATTTCGCGACAGCCGTCGTCGCCGGTTTACCCTTTAATCTCCAGAGAAACGTCATGAATTCCCCTCGGCTTACATTGCGGTCGATACCAAATGTCCCATTGGAATACCCCTTGGTGATACCCTTCTGAGAAGCCCAGAGGACCGCCTGATAGAATGCATGGGTCTTCGGGACATCCTTGAAAGGACTCTTTGAAACTGCTTTCGGGGCAGGTTTTCCGGCATATCTCCACAGGAACATGACCGCCTCTCCTCTCGTGCAAGGCGCATACAGGCCGAAACTTCCGTCGGGGAAACCCTTAGTAATACCTCTCCACGTCGCCCAGTAAACTGCTGTATAGAAAGAATGAGATGGATCCTGCACATCTGAGTATCTGCGCGTATCTCCCACCTTGCCGCCGGGCATCTCAGTCAGGGAGAGCGACATGAAAAATTGCTCGTATGAAGACTGATCCTGTTCGGCTACAATAAGGGCATCTCCCTGTGCAATTCCGTTTTTTACATGAAGAGATCTTCCGTCAAAGGCGTTGATAAATGTATAAGTTCTGTTCGGGTTCTGCTGTATCAGCCACAGCTGTTCTACGTCATCCGAAGGCAGACGAAGCACGACCTCCTGTGAAGTCCCTTTCGTCGAAAGCACACGCATGCTGTCAGTTGAAATGATTCTGTACAGATTCCTGTACACTTCTTCAAACCTGAAATCATTCAGCTCTTTCCTTCCGCTTCCATCCCACATAAGAACAGGAGATCCCTCAGAACCGTTTTTTGTGTGAATGCAGAA
>JBGUQP010000514.1:0-4310 GCA_045131145.1 Lachnospiraceae bacterium
CCAAAAGAACCGTCCCCGTGGCTCACTTCATTAAGTTTATTCCTGATCTTACTTCTCTCATCCTCCATCTCACGGATGCTTCCGTACTTCTGGAAGTTCCGTATCGCCTTGTCCGCACTCTCCTTCGCATCAAGCAGGATACTCCTGGCCTCTTCTCTGGCCTCGTTAAGTATCCTCTCCCTCTGCTCGTTAAGCTTGTTCTTCCGGGATTCGTAATCACTCTTAAGGCCTTCGATCTCTTCCTTTAGGGAAGCTATCGTAAGCTTCTCCTGCTCGATGAGGACCCTGTTTGATTCAAGCTCGGAGATGACATCCTCGAAGGACTCATCCGCTTCGCTTATCTTATCCCTGGCACTGTCTATTATATAGGAAGGAAGTCCCAGCTTACCCGCTATCGCGAAGGCATTGCTCTTGCCGGGGATCCCGATAAGGAGCCTGTAGGTAGGCGCCAGTGTTTCAACATTGAATTCACAGCTTGCATTGCACACACCGTCTTCCCTTAATGCATAGACTTTAAGCTCGCTGTAATGGGTGGTTGCAGCCGTCCTGATACCCTGCTTATGCAGATGGTCAAGGATAGCCATAGCCAGGGCCGCTCCTTCCGTAGGATCCGTCCCCGCACCCAGCTCGTCGAAAAGACACAGGGACCCCTCATCGGCATTCTCCAAAATATTCACGATCGTCTTCATGTGCGAGGAGAAGGTCGACAGGCTCTGTTCTATGCTCTGCTCGTCTCCGATATCCGCAAAAACCTCACTGAATATCCCAAGCTGCGAGTGGTCAAGCGCCGGTATCATAAGGCCCGACTGACCCATAAGTGTAAGCAGCCCCAGCGTCTTAAGGGCCACAGTCTTGCCGCCCGTATTTGGTCCCGTGATGACAAGCAGGTCAAAGTCATCCCCCAGCCTTATATCTATAGGCACAACCCTGCTCCTGTCAATGAGCGGATGCCTTGCCTTCTTGAGATTTATGATCCTGTCTTCATTATACTCTGGTCTTGTCGCCTTCATGTCAAGGGCAAGCCTGCCCCTTGCAAATATAAAGTCAAGCTCGGTCATGATGAGCTGATCGTTTCGTATCTCTTCGGAATTCTCGCCGCACTGAACCGACAGATCCGCAAGTATAACCTCTATCTCTTTGGCTTCCCTGATATCAAGCTCCCTTAATTCATTGTTAAGGTTGACGATCTCCGTCGGCTCAATAAAGAGGGTTGAAGCCGTCTGTGACCTGTCATGGATCATTCCGGGAACGCTTCCCTTGTGCTCGGCCTTAACCGGGATACAATACCTTCCTTCACGCATGGTTATCACACTGTCCTGTAAATAGGACTTATAAGTGGAGTTGACCATGCTGTTTAAGCGGGAATGTATCCGGTCATTTGTTACCTTCTTAAGCCGCCTTATATTCTTGAGCTCGCTGCTTGCATCATCTGCGATCTCATCCTCCGAAAGGATGCATCTCCTTATCTCGGCGGATATCCGGTTTAAGGGCGTCAGGGCATCGAACATCTCATCAAGAGAATCCCTCTCGCTCTCCTCATCCTTTCGCCCGTATGACTTCACCCTTGCGGTATTCTCAAGAAGTCCCGCTATATTAAGCAATTCAACCGAGGATATGGAACTTCCCTTTTCAAGCCTCTTAAGCGAAGCTTCAACCGGCTTATTGGAACCGAAATTAACGGATGAATTCCTAAGGAGCCTTCCCACACAGTCGTAGGTCTCCTGCTGGAGGTTGTTTATTTCCCGGATATCATCTGCCGGTTTAAGGGCCAGACACCTGTCCCTACCGGGGTCCGATGTGGCCTGATCGGCAAGCATCTTCTTTATTTTATTATATTCAAGTGTTTCAAGTACTTTATCATTCATATCTGATCCCAAGCCTTAATATTCTATCATATTTCCATATTAAAATACAGCCTCAGCTCCCTGTCTTTTCGCGTCTTTAACGCTGTCCCGTGTCCCTGTAAAAGTCATGCTCATCCGGTTTATCGATTGTTTATCAATATTTAATAATTCTTAAATTGAATACCACAATATATGGTGTTATAATAGCTTGATATTTAATGCTTGTTAATTTATTAACGGAGAGAATATCAATGGAACCTAATTCAAATGAGAAGGGCGGCGGCAACGCCATGTTCAAGGTCTGCGGTTTTATCGTAGACAAGCGTAACCTTTTCTTCCTTATTTTTATCATACTGGCGATCTTTTCCGCTTTTTCCCGTAACTGGGTCAAGGTAGAGAACTCACTCGCAGCCTACCTTCCCCAACAGACCGAAACCAAGCAGGGACTCGACCTTATGGAAGAGGAATTCGTGACCTACGGCTCCTGTACGGTCATGATAGCTAATGTCTCATATTCACAGGCCGAGAAGATAAAATCGGACTTTGAGCAAATAAGCGGTGTCTTCACTGTTGACTTTGACGAAACGGAGAAGCACTACAACAACGGATCAGCCCGCTTCGACATCACATTCGATAAAGACGAAAAAGATAAAGCTTGTCTAATACCACTCGATGAAGTTAAAAAACTCATAGAACCCTACGATTCATACCTGTCAACAACGCTCGGAGATATCCAATCGGAGCTTATTGCCGATGAGATGCAGGTTATATCGGTTCTTGTTGTTATCGTTGTACTTACGGTACTCCTTATCACGACCGAGGCCTATGCGGAAATCCCCGTGCTTCTGATCACATTCGGGGCAGGTGCCGTGCTTCAGCTTGGTACCAATTTCCTGCTCGGGACAATATCCTTCGTTTCCAACTCGGTTACGATAGTCCTCCAGCTGGCCCTGTCGGTTGACTATGCGGTCATCTTCCTTAACCGCTACAAGGAAGAGCACAGGGACAAGGAACCCAGGGAAGCCATAATCACCGCCCTCACCAAAGCCATACCCGAAATATCCGGAAGCTCGCTTACAACGGTCGGCGGTCTTATAGCAATGACCTTCATGCAGTATAAGATAGGTCCCGATATGGGTATCGTGCTTATCAAGGCGATCGCTCTGTCACTGGTTTCGGTATTCCTTCTTATGCCGGGCATAATCATGCTCTTCGCTCCCCTTATGGAGAAGACCAGACACAAGAACTTTATCCCGGATATCCCCTTTGTCGGCAAGTTCGACTATTCGACAAGGTTTGTGGTCGCTCCGCTCTTTCTTGTGGCGATCATAGTTGCATTTATCATACAGAATAAATGTCCGTATGTGTTCGGCTATTCGACCCTGCATACGCCCATTCAGAACAGGGTCCAGATTGCGGACGGGATGATCGATGATAATTTCGGCGATGACAACCTTATCGCCCTGGTCGTTCCATCCGGTGATTACGACAGCGAGAAGAAGCTTCTTGACAAGCTTACGGCCTGTGATGAAGTAAGGTCCTGCACCGGGCTTGCCAATACCGAGGCCATAGGCGGTTATACCCTGACTGACAGGCTGTCCCCCAGGCAGTTCTCGGAGCTTTTAGACATCGACTATGAGGTTGCCCAGCTTATCTATGCTGCCTATGCAGTAAATGATGAGGATTATGCCAAGGTCGTAAACGGTCTGCCTTCCTACAGGGTCCCACTCATTGATATGTTCATGTTTATCCATGAAGAAATAGATGAAGGCTATGTAACCCTCGATGATGAGACTCAGGAGACCCTCGATAATGCCTACAAGATGATGAATTTCGCCAAGGAACAGCTCCAGGGCGAGAACTATTCACGTATGCTGGTTTATCTTAATCTCCCCGAGGAAAGTCAGGAGACCTACGATTTCATAGACAAGATGCACAATATGGCCCATGACTACTACGGCGGCAATGTATATACCGTCGGTGAATCGGTCAGCCAGCTTGACCTTAAGAAGACATTTGCAAGGGATAACCTTGTTGTAAATATAGTATCCATCCTGGTAGTCCTTGTAGTCCTGCTCTTTACCTTTAAGTCGGCCGGAATGCCCATTCTGCTTATTGCGGTCATCCAGGGCAGTATCTGGATCAACTTCTCGGTTCCTTCCCTGCAGCAGGACAACATCTTCTTCTTAAGCCAGCTTATAGTAAGCTCCATCCAGATGGGTGCCAACATCGATTACGCGATAGTTATCGCCGGCCGCTACACCGAGCTTCGCGAACAAAAGAGCCGGCGTGAATCCATAATCGAGACCATGAACTTCTCCTTCCCGACCATCATCACCTCGGGAACCATGCTTGCTGTCGCGGGTATCCTGATAGGTAAGCTTACATCCGACGGAGCAATATACGGTATCGGTCAGTGTCTGGGCCGCGGAACCATTATTTCAATATTTATTACAATGTTTGTTC
>JBGUQP010000515.1:0-2654 GCA_045131145.1 Lachnospiraceae bacterium
AACATAATGCTGGAATCGAAGCGCAGGAAGGTAACGTTCTCCCTGTAATCTTCGTTATATGTTAAAACCTCACCCATTAAGAGACGATACAGATTCCTGCATGAATCGGCCCCTGCCATTATTGACATGGGCGCTCCGCCTCCGAAGCGAGGATTGATCTCGATATACTCGATACCTCTGTATGTTTTACGGCATTGTACTGTGATGTGTCCTATAGGCTTAAGTTCTTCCATAAGCCTTCTCACATCTTCCATTATCGCTGCATCCTTAACGATGCGGCCCTTGAGTATCTCCCCGCTCCTTACAGCGATACGGAGCCTGGGAACCATTGTGATGATCTTACCATCAAAATCAAGGAATACGTCTATGGTGTATTCCTCGCCATCCATGTAATCCTGTACCATGGGATTCTTAACGAGTGTCAGGATGGCATCAAGTTCCTGTTTGTTATTCACCTTGTAGGCGTCAATGCTGGAACTTCCGTCTATGGGCTTCACAAAAAGCGGATATTTAATGTTGTCGTTCCGCAGTTCCTGTGCCGTATACAGGTGCGGAACCTTGAAGCCGTGTCCCTCCATATAGCTCTGCGTGTTAAGCTTATTCCTGCAGATATTAACAACGGAAAGATCTGATACAAGGATTTTAGCATCGGTCTTTTCTTCCATTTTCTTCCTGTTCTCTGCAAGCAGGAGCAATTCAGTATCTATTGTCGGAACAACGAGAGATATTTTATCTTCGTTGCATATGTCGATGAGGGCCTTTATATATTCACCCGAATCGATACGGGGAACCTGCCTGAACTTATCCGCAAAGTACAGGGCAGGCGCGGTAAGCGAACAGTCTGCCGCAAAAACAGAACCGCTTATTTTAAGCTCACCTGCGGCTTTCTTAAAGCACTTGACCAGTTCAACTCTTCTTCCTGCGCTCAGAATAAGCACATTTATATCCGACATAATCCTACCTATTCCTCTCCCTTGAAGAAATCCATCGTGGCGGCTCCTTCAGGGCTTATTCCTTCTCTCTTAAGTACATTCTTTACAGTCATAAAGATAATCTTAAGGTCCATGAGGAAGGATACCTTTTCGGTATACTCCACATCATATTCAAACTTCTGCGGCCATGTAAGAGCGTTCCTGCCGTTTACCTGAGCCCAGCCTGTGAGTCCGGGCAGAACATCATGTCTGTGCTTCTGACGTTCGTTATATAAGGGAAGGTACTGTACAAGCAACGGTCTCGGTCCCACAAGGGACATATCACCCTTCAGTATGCAGAAGAGTTCCGGAAGCTCATCAAGGCTCGTTGAGCGAAGCTTACGTCCGAAGGAAGTAAGCCTTACTTCATCCGGTTTAAGTTCTCCGTTCTCATCACGTTCATCGGTCATCGAACGGAACTTATACATATGAAATATCTGTCCGTCCCTGCCGGGCCTGTCCTGGTGAAAGAGTACCGGACTGCCAAGCTTAACACGTACAAGCAGCGCAAGTACGATATAGACCGGTGACAGAAGTATTATCGCAATAAGCGACAGAATAATATCCAGTATACGCTTAATATATTTCCTATATATCATTTATCTGCTTTTTCAAAGACTCCCCGTATGATCGATATGATCCTGTCCATATCCTCACGTGTATTCTTTATATCCGAAGGCAGGCAGAGTCCGCGGTCGAATATCTTCTCACATTTGATGGAATCACCGACATGGATCATATCTGCGTCCTTATATACAGGCTGCATGTGCATGGGCTTCCATATTGGACGGCTCTCTATGTTTTCCTCCTCAAGAGCCAGCATTATATCAAGAGGCTTGACCGGCGACTTCTCATCTATGAGCATGCATGACAGCCAGAAATTGGGCTCGCTGCATTCAAGGTAAGGATTCATCCTTATCGCATCAATATCCGAAAAGGCATCCCTGTATGTCATATATATATCCTTCTTAAGGGACACATGTTCGTCAAGGTGCTTCAACTGGCCCCGTCCTATTCCGGCCACAACATTGGACATCCTGTAATTATATCCTATTTCCTTATGTTCGTAGTGGCGCTCGGGCTCTCTTGCCTGAGTAGAATAGAACCTCGCTCTCTTTATCTTTTCCTCATCATCGCAGTAGAGCATTCCGCCGCCCGATGATGTTATTATCTTATTTCCGTTAAAGGAAAAAATCCCGTAGTCACCAAAGGTTCCCGTCTGGGCTCCATTAAATGTGGACCCGAGTGATTCTGCCGCATCTTCAATAAAAGGAACTCCATGCTCATTGCATATGGTCCTGATCTCATCAAGCCTGGCAGGCGTTCCGTATAAATTGGCCGCTATGACCGCCTTGACCTGAGGGTATTTATCAAAGGCCATCTCAAGGGCTTTAGGATCCATATTCCAGGTATCTTCTTCAGAATCAATAAACACGGGCCTGGCACCCTGATAAACTATCGGGTTGACCGTTGCTGCGAAAGTCATTGAGGTTCCGAATACGATATCATCCCTCTTAATCCCGGCAAGGATCAGGGCCAGATGGATGGCGGCCGTTCCCGACGAAAGCGCGGCAGCATATCCTCCGCCTATATATTCAGCGAGTTCCTTCTCAAATTCATTCACATTGGGTCCAAGAGGTGCAACCCAGTTAGTATCAAATGCTTCATTAACGTACTCAAGCT
>JBGUQP010000516.1:0-3073 GCA_045131145.1 Lachnospiraceae bacterium
GATGTTACCGGCATGGATACGGGGGAAGCTGCTGCTTCTGAAACAGAAGATGAACGAAAGACCCCTACCAGGGTAAGGGCAACGACAACGGTATTTGTCCGTTCGGAACCCACGACCGATAATGACGGCAATAAACTCGGTAAGGCAAGAGAGGGCGATGAGTTTACTTCCCTTGGTGAAGAAAACGGCTGGACAAGGGTCATATATAATGATTCCGAGGCTTATATAAAATCTGATTATGTAGAGGCAGCAGACAACACCGGGGAGGCGGAATAAATGGACGCGTTGACCAGACTTTCGTTACGAAGACCCGTGTCAACGGTGCTGGCGCTGATCGCACTGTTTGTGTTCGGTGTTTCTTCGCTGCTTACTTTTGAAATGGAATTATACCCGGAAATATCCGTCCCGATGATCGTTGTGGAAACCGACTATAAAGGCGCAGATGCCGAAACCGTGGATAAGCTGATCACGATGCCGATCGAGGGATTCGGTTCCAAGATGCAGGGTATGTACAATGTTACATCCTCCACAACCACAGGAAATTCAAGGGTAATGTTTTCCTTTGATTACGGAACCAACATGGACCAGGTCTTTATGGATTTCAAATCGGAGCTGGAGAGATTAAATCTTCCGGAGGGATGTGAAAGGCCTGTTGTATTAAAGCTTAAAACCTCATCTCCATTTATGACGGTCCAGGTCATTTCGGACAGTGAGAAGGATATCCTGACGTATGTTAACAATACCGTAAAACCCAGGATCGAGAGACAGACCGGTGTTGCTGAAGTAAAAATCTACGGTGGTAAGGAGGAGTATATCAGGGTACTCCTTAACGAGCAGCTTATGGACCAGTACCATGTCACATTGGATTCCGTAAGTACAGCCATTAATTCGACAGATTATAACATTCCCGCGTCTACGATGAGGCAGGGAAGCATGGATTTAAGGTTATCCTCGACTTCGGTCTTAACCTCCATGGAAGAACTGGAGGGAATCCCGGTGCAGACAGGCACGGGAGCCATCGTAACACTTAGGGATATAGCGGACATATCCTATTCCGTACGTAAGGCCGATTCCATCAACCGCCATAACGGTACCGAGGATATACGTATAGATATAACCAAGAACCAGAACTCTTCCACGGTGTCGGTAGCAAGGCAGGTGGTTGCGGAAATAGAGAGGCTGAATGCTGAGGATAACGGTATCAGACTGGCGATATCCGAGAACAGTGCCGACGAAATAATAAAAACCCTTCTGGATGTCGGCGTTACCCTGCTTATCGGAATATTACTCTCAATGCTTACCCTCTTTCTTTTCTTCGGGGATATTAAAGCCAGCCTGATAGTGGGAAGTTCAATGCCTATTTCCCTTCTTGCGACCCTTATCATAATGTCCTTCGCAAAACTTCAGTTAAATGTTATGACTATGGGAGGACTGGTCATTTCCATAGGTATGATGGTAGATTCATCCATTGTTGTGCTTGAGAGCTGTTTCAGGGCACAGGAGCGGGGGCTTGACTTTAAGGAATCGGCTATTCAGGGTACCAAAGAGGTTACCGCATCGATCGTTGCATCTACTATAACAACCTGCGTTGTATACGCACCCGTTGCACTGGTGGGCGGATATCTGAGTGAGATTTTCCAGGGAACATGTTTTACAATAATCTTTGCCATGGTAACATCTCTCCTGGTAGCTCTTACCTTTATACCGCTTTTCTTCTCGGTCTATAAACCGGTAGAGAAGAAGGATTCTCTTGCGGTGCGTGTAATGGAGAGGATCTCTTCCAGATATGCCGTGGCCATAAGGAAGATCATTCCAAGGAAGCTGGCCGTGATCTTTGTTACACTGGTTATGATAGCCGTAACTGCTCTGATGGTCATAAATATGGATATTGAGGAATCTTCGATCGACAGAAAGTTATTCAAGGTCACCGTTTCAAGCCGTGTGGGTACGGCAATGGAGATAGCGGATGAGAATGCCAAAAAGTATGAACAGATGCTGCTTGAAGATCCTGAAATAAGGGACGTTGACTACAGTGTTACAGGCAATACGGCTACGATCTATGCATATATCGACAATAAATCGCGCAAGTCTACCGCCGACAAGGTGTATGAATACAATGTACTTTTACATGACGAAACGGGAGTGAACATTAAAGTTGAGGAAGAAAGCGACTCTGCTTCGGGCAGCAATACCGTAGCTACGGTAACTCTTACGGGTGAAAACTATGAATCTTTAAAACAACAGGTCTATGACGCGATTGAACCACTGTCTGCCATAGAAGGTGTTATAAGCGTATCCACCCAGCTCCAGACGGGAGCACCGGAAGCCAGGATTCATATTGATCCCAGGAAGGCAATGGATGCGGGCTTAAGCCCTAAGAGTGTTGCGGTACTTATCGCCAACATAAACGGAGGTATCCAGACACTTAAGATAAAATCCGAGGGAGAAGAATATAATGTAAGGATAGAGTATCCCGAAGGCCGTTACGATGACCTGCACAAGCTTATGAACCTTAAGCTTAAGGGATCAAACGGCAGGGTCGTGACCCTTGGTGATATAGCAAGCCTTAGTTACGAAGAAGCCCCGGATGAGATCATGAAGAACCTGGGCAGGTATTCCCTTGACATTTCCCTTACAACATCCGAAGATGAAAAATCAAGGGTTCAGAAGGAAGCGGATGAGATCATAAAGGAACTGGCCAAGACAAGTGATGCGACTGTCGGGATGGATGTGGCAACACAGTTTATGAATAATGAGTTTAAGAAGATGGGTATAGCAATAGCGGCAGCCGTATTCCTGGTTTTCCTTGCAATGGCCATGCAGTTTGAATCGGCCAGGTTTTCCGGTATGGTCATGATGAGCATACCCTTCTGTCTTATAGGATCCGTGGGACTTGAGTTTATTATGGGCGGATCCATAACGGAAGAAGCAGCCATGGGAGTTCTGATGCTTGCCGGTATAGTTGTTAATGATGGTATACTTTTCGTGGATACGGCTAACGGATTAAAGCAGCAATATACCGTAAATGAGGCTTTGGCGCGTGCGGGAGAATTAAGGCTGCGTCCGATACTTA
>JBGUQP010000517.1:0-7073 GCA_045131145.1 Lachnospiraceae bacterium
TTCCCATCTTTAATTCTCCTTTTCCTCATAAATGTGTGATACAACCGCGAATGTTGTTGTATTGTCGTCTCTTTCGTTTATCTTCTCCTCAAGGACCTTAAGCCCGTATCTTGCCGCTGTCTCAAGGCTTGCAATGGCCGCAAAGGACATATCCCGCTTATCTATCACTTCCTTTGCCGCAACCGCCGTATTGGATGACTCAATGACCCTGTACCCATGCTGCTTTATATAGTTATCACACTGCTCAAGGGCTTTGGGATGGCTGATCACCGTTTTGATATCGCTTAGCCTGCTGCCCCGTATCCCCAAAAGGTTCTGGACTATCGGGAAGGAATAAGTACCCTGCACACTCAGCTTCCCCGTATCGAGCAGGTCCGCTACATCCTTGACCTTGCCTGCATAGGAATTCTCAACCGGCAGAACCGCCCTGTCACACTCCCCCGATACGACCGCATCGTAAGCCTCCTTAAAGCTTCCGAAAGCAACGTAGAGTTCATCCGGAAACAGTCTTTTGGCCACCATATGGGCAAAGGCACCCTCTACTCCGCAGTAAGCTATCCTTCTAAGCATATCCCACCTCCGTAAAAATGAAAAGCGGTCCGGATCATCTCTCCGGACCGCCTGTAAGTTATGTTCATGATCCAAGCATCACAAATCACCCTTACATCGGTCCGAGGTAAAGGCAAAAAAGAAAAAAACGCTTGTTGTATAAAATGCTCTGTTCATGATGCTTCCTCTGTCTGCTTTTGTAACATCTTAGAGTAGGATACATGTTTTGTAAGTATACGTCAACCCTCTCATTTAAGTTTTCACGAATTTTTGACCTTTCACCGTTTTTTTAATATAATAAAATGGAAAAAAGGAGGTCGGAATATGACATTATCCCATTATTTCCACAGCCAGTTCGGACTTATGCAAAACCTTGATTTTTGCGTGCGGATCATATTATCTGCCATTGCCGGCGGCATCATCGGCCTTGAGAGAAGCCACCGTTTCAAGGAAGCGGGAATAAGGACCCACGTTATCGTATGCTGCACGACCGCAGTCCTTATGATCGTGTCCAAGTACGCCTTCGTCGATCTCACGAATCCCGACGGAGGATATTTAAACGGGACCCGCGGGGTGGATGCGGCCCGTATAGCCGCACAGGCCGTAAGCGGCATAAGTTTTCTGTGTGCGGGAGTAATATTCAAGACAGGCAATAATGTGCGCGGCCTCACCACTGCGGCAGGCCTGTGGTACACTGCCGGCCTGGGACTTGCCTTCGGTGCCGGAATGTATATCATCGGTTTCTTCTCGCTCTTTTTACTGCTTGCCATGCAGTTCGTTATACAGCATATGTTTAAGTCGCTTGACTCTTATTCGGGTACCAATCTTCACTTCAAAGTCAGGGATGCCTCAGCCTTCCATAAGGACCTTATGGACCAGCTTAAGGAATGGAATGCCACCCTTATAGAAAACGACATGTCGGTAAACGAAGACGGGACCACCGAATATGATATTGTTGTGCGCCGCAGGAACGAGCTCACTATCGAAGAAGTTACAGCCTTTGCAAAAGGGCGTGATGATATTATCTCATACAGAAACAATTCACTCTATAATCACTTCAGATAAGACAGAAAGGAAGCTACCATGACAAGAAGGATCATATGTGCATTCACTTTGTTAACAGCCCTCACCCTTGCCGGCTGTTCGAAGCCATCCGGCAGCAGTGACGATATACTAAGGCTGGCCATATCGGCGGACATCGTGACCATGGATGCCCACAAGACAACCTATGACTATATCGTTCCCATGAACGTGTTTGACACGCTCTTTTCGATAAAGAAGCTTGATGACGGCTCTACAAGGATCGATAATTCTCTGGCCGAATCCTATGATATTTCCGAAGATGGCCTGACCTATCACTTTACCCTGCGGGACGGCATTGTATTTTCCGACGGGACACCGCTTACAGCGCAGGATGTCAAGTTCACCTTTGAACGCATCCTGACCCTGCCCGACAGTGCACAGACGGATTACGCTCTCCCTATAGAAGGTGCTCAGGAGATGCTTGAGGGAAATACGGATTCACTTAAGGGGATCACGGTTGAGGATGACAGGAATTTCACCGTGAAGCTGACCGAACCCTTCGCCGGCTTCATCGCTTCCCTTGCCACTCCATCGACTGTCATCTATTCCGAAAAGCTCGTTACCGCAGCCGGGGATGACTTCGGTGTGGTACCTGAAAAAACCATCGGTACCGGGCCCTATATCATAAAGGAATGGACCATGGGCAGCGGCCTTAAATTCGAATATAATCCCCGTTACCGGGGACCCGAACCTTCCGCCAAAGAAGTGGAGATAAGTGTTATGGAACCCCAGGCCATGAATATGGCCTTTCAAAAGGGTGATCTTGACATACTCGACTGTATGATGCTCGACTCTGCTATCGTGAATTCAACCTATAAGACGGACACCTATAAGGATCGTCTCGTTGCCGTAGACAGGCTGGGACAGAACTTCCTGATGCTTAATGAAAATGTTGAGCCCCTTGATAATGTGCAGGTCCGCAAGGCCATTCAGATGGCAATTGACCGGGAATCAATACTTAACTCAATTTATGACGGAGACGGTAAACTTGAAGACGGTATCTTCCCTACAGGATGTCTCGGCTACAGTAAGGACAATCAGGGCTGGCTTTCCTATGATCCGGATGAAGCGAAGAAGCTCCTTGAAGATGCCGGTTACAAAGACGGCTTTGATATGGAGATATGTCTTGATTCAAACGCTACGGATTCGGTCAAGAATACGATCCAGGTAATAGCGGAGAATTTAAATGTCGTGGGAATACACGCCAGTATCCGTACGATCGATCATGCAAGCTATCTTGACCTTCGAAACAGCGGAAACATGACCTCTTACTGGGCCCTGTGGCTTCTTGACTTTAATGACCCGGATAATATCATGGGTACATTCTTCGGAAGCAGGGATAATACCAAAGTGCGATCGAACAACTACTACAATGATCCCGTGATAGAACGGATAGCAAGGGCAAAAACAATAGTTAATGATGACGAAAGATACAGGGAATATGCGGATCTTGAGAAGATCGTACTTAAGGACGATGCTGCATGTGTCCCCATGTTCTCACTTAAACACCTCTATGTTGTAAGCGACCGGGTGGAAGGCTTTATGCCGCACTGGGCCGGCTGGAGCGATATCTACTTTGAAAATGTTACCTTAAAGCAATAGGAGGGTTAGGTCTGGTGAAGGGACTCTTAGGCAGGCTGGCAGGCGTTATAATCGTTCTCTTAGGTGTGATCGCTCTTATTTTCGTAATGCTCAGGGTCATTCCGGGCGATCCCGCATCGGTTTTACTCAACGAGCATGTAAGCCAGGCAAATATTGACAGGCTTACAAGATCAATGGGCCTTGACAAAAGCCTGCCGGAGCAGTTCATCGGATATCTTAAAGGAGTCCTTAAAGGAGATCTCGGGCGCAGCTACTACATGCAGCAGCCCGTATCCTCGCTTATTCTGACGGCCTTCCCTTACACGGTAAGGCTGACCATACTCTCAATAGCATTTGCATGGATACTGGGTATAGTCTCCGGTATTATTTCCGCAATGTATAACGAGCACATTCTTGACTATCTCTTCCGCGGCAGCGCACTTTTGGGAATATCGATTCCCGTGTTCATGGTAGCACTTTTCCTTCAATATCTTTTTTACTACCGTCTTTCACTTTTTCCGCTTACATATGACGGAAGCCTTTCATCACTTATCCTGCCTGCCATAGCTCTTGGATGGAACAGTGCAGGCTCTGTTGCAAGGCTGATGCGGTCGGACCTTTTGGAGCAGCTCAATGCTCCGTACATGGACACTGCAAGGGCCAAGGGCCTTGGCTACAAAAGAGCGGTCATCAGACATGCCTTACGTAATGCCGCGGTACCGGTGGTAACAATGATGGCCCTTCAGCTGGCTGAAATGCTCTCGGGGGCGGTCATCACGGAGAGTGTTTTCTCCATACCGGGGCTGGGCAAGCTGGCCCTTAGTGCGATTCAGACAAGGGACATGCCCCTTCTGCAGGGAACGGTACTCTTCACGGCCCTGCTCATCGCCCTGTTTAATATCCTTGCGGATATCTTAGGCACACTACTCAATCCGAGGTTAAGGACCCAATGAAAAAAGATCTCAAATTAGACAAGGCGGCCCTTATATCGGGGTCCATAATACTTCTTATCATCATCCTGTCCATAGCGGCACCCTTTCTGACACACTATGATGAAACGGGCCAGGACCTCTTAAACAGGCTTATGCCTCCCGGAAACGGACATCTTTTCGGTACGGACGAGCTTGGAAGGGATGTGTTCACAAGGATCTTTTACGGCACCCGTGTATCACTCTTTATCGCCCTGCTGCCGACAGGTCTGGCAGTGGCGGTCGGTACGGCTGCAGGTGTATGTGCCGCACGTTTTGGCGGGACGGTTGATTTTGTCATCATGCGCCTTGCGGATATCATGCTGTCTATCCCCGGAATGCTTCTCGCAATGGTTGTATTATACACGTTCGGAGGCTCCTTTAACTCCGTTGTGATCTCCCTTGTCCTCATGGAGTGGGGAGGTATCTCAAGGGTAGTCCGCTCGGCAACACTTCAGATAAGCCGGATGGAGTTTGTTGAGGCCGCCGTTTCCACGGGAGCGGGAAGCTTAAGGATAATGTTTAGGCATATCCTGCCGAATCTGATCCCGACTCTTATTGTCCTGTTTACATTGAATATACCGACTTCCATCCTGGCCGAAAGTGCATTGAGCTTCCTTGGCATAGGTATCCAGCCGCCTCAGGTATCCTTAGGGCTCATGACAGGCAGCTCACGCCAGTACCTCTTTCATATGCCCTGGCTTGCACTTGCCCCGGCCGGTATGGTCATGCTCCTGGTACTTTCATTTAATTTTCTCGGGGACTCTCTCAGGGATATGCTTGATCAGAAACTATCTTAGGCCATACACGCAGCCTGCAGGAATAAAGGTATGAATGATAATCTGCTTGAAATGAAAAATCTTTCCGTCTCGATAAGCAATGGGAAAACCGTCATACCCATAGTCAAGGGTGTGAACATAGATATTCCCCGGGGGAAGATCATAGGTCTCGTCGGAGAATCGGGCTGCGGCAAAAGCATGACCGTAAAGTCAGTCATGGGAATCCTTCCACCCTCCGCAAGAGTCTCCGGCAGCATTCTCTGGCACGAAAACGAGGGTAGCGTCACTGACCTTGCCGGACTTAAGGAAAATGAATTACGGCGTATGTGCGGACCAAAGATTGCCATGATCTTCCAGGACCCGATGACATCCTTAAATCCCATGATGAGGATAGGAGATCAGGTTGCCGAGGTCCTTCTTATCCATAAGCTTGTAAAGAACCGGGTAGAGGCCCGCAAAAAAACAGTAAAGCTCCTTTCAGAGGTTGGAATCGAAGAACCGGCTCTGAGGTTCCGTTCCTATCCGCATGAGCTTTCGGGAGGAATGAGGCAGAGAGTCATGATCGCCATGGCAGTGATCTGTGAACCGAAGCTGCTGATAGCCGACGAACCCACCACGGCACTGGATGTGACAACTGAAGCCCAGATACTTAAGCTCATCCGGCAGATGTGCACGGCATATGATATGAGCGCTCTCATAATCACGCACAACATGGGGGTTGTTTCAAGGCTGTGCGACAGCGTTTATGTAATGTACATGGGAAGGATAATGGAAAGAGCTTCCGTTAAGCAGTTATTCACTAAACCCATGCATCCCTATACAAGGGGACTGCTATCTTCCATCCCAAGGATCGGTGCAAACCCCGAATACCTTACGATCATTCCCGGAAACATTCCGGAGACAGGTAAGGAGGCGGTCGGTTGTGAGTTCTGCCTAAGGTGCAGCGATGATGAACGAAGATGCTTTTTCGAACGGCCCGGAGAGCTTATGGTCGATGAAGGACACTATGTGAGTTGTTTTTCGGCATATGGGGAAGACAATGAGTGACAATATACTGATATCCGCACAAAATATAACGAAAAGCTACCGGCTTGGCAATAAAAAAGTCCATATTGCCGTTAACAGCTTAAGCCTTGATATGTACAAGGGGGAGACACTGGCACTTGTAGGTGAATCAGGCTGCGGCAAAAGCACGCTTGCCGGGCTCATGATGAGAATGATCGATGCAGACAGCGGCAGGATCATCTATGACGGCAATGATATTTCCTCCCTTAAAGGAGCTGCCCTGCGCCCTTACAGAAGGCGTATGCAGATGGTATTTCAGGATCCCGCTTCTTCGCTTGATCCGCGGATGAAGGTAAGGGATATCATAGCGGAACCGTTGGAAGTCTGGCATGTTTATCCCGGAAAAAAGGAAACGGATGAGCGTGTGCGCGAACTTCTTGACCTGGTCGAACTTAAAGAAAGTGCCCTTGATAAATATCCCCATGAATTCTCGGGAGGCCAGAAACAGCGTATAGGGATAGCCCGTGCCATCTCATTAAATCCCGAACTTATCATATGCGATGAATCGGTGTCGGCCCTTGATGTATCCGTTCAGGCTCAGATACTTAACCTCTTAAAACGACTGAAAAAAGAGCTGGGTTTAACCTGCCTCTTCATAAGCCACGATCTTTCCGTGGTCAATTTTATCGCAGACAGAGTATGTGTGATGAAAGAAGGAAAGGTCTGCGAAATCGCCGATTCGCAGACCCTATATATAAACCCGACACACGAGTATACAAAATATCTTCTCTCCTCCATCCCTATGATAGAGGGAGCCTAGCTTCAGATTCTGATCACATCAGGCTTCCTACGCACTTATCCACTTCTTCCATTTTGGCAGTGGGCTCAAACCTTGCAACCACATTACCGGACCTGTCTACAACGAACTTGGTAAAGTTCCATTTGATCTCTGAGTTATTCTTGTAATCCTTATCGATCTTAGACAGCATGGCTCCCATTGCCAGAGCCTTGGGTCCCTTGCCGAATCCTTCAAAGCCCTTCTGCTCCTTAAGATACTTAAACAGACCGATCGCCGTATCACCGTTTACATCCGCTTTCTTCATCTGAG
>JBGUQP010000518.1:0-2182 GCA_045131145.1 Lachnospiraceae bacterium
CACCGCACAACGATACTATCATCGGGACAAATGAATATCCGAGTCCTCTTAACGCACCAACCATTACATCCATCATGCCGCACAGACAGTAGGTGGTACAGATGATGGACATTCTGATAAGACCTGCATCTATTACGTTTTCACTTGAAGTGTAAATACCGAGGAGTGTATTTCCGAAAAAGTATTCGAGATTTCCCAAAGTAAGACCTGTGGCAGTTACGCACAAAATGCCCGCCACGGCTATCTTCTTCAATCTGTCGTACCTGCCGGCACCGTAGTTCTGGCTCATAAATGAAAGTGTCGCCTGATGGAACGCATTCATAGACACATATACGAAACCTTCCAGATTGGAAGCCGCAGAATTACCCGATACCGTCACTTTGCCGAATCCGTTTATCGACTTTTGTATCACTACATTAGACAGTGAGAAAATACAACCCTGCAAGCCTGCCGGGATACCTATCCGCAGTATCGCCAGAAGCTCTTTTTTATCAATCCTTAAATCTTTGATCCTAAGCTTTATCGCACCGCTTTCCCTAAGAAGACACAGCACTACGAGCACTGCTGAGATAGTCTGTGATATAACGGTAGCCACAGCCACTCCTGCCACTCCCCAGCTAAGTGCGATAACAAATATGAGGTTAAGGCACACATTTACGACACCCGCAAGTGTCAGGAAATACATGGGGCGTTTCGTATCTCCGATAGCACGGAGTATCGCACTTCCGAAGTTATATACCATATTGGGGACCATGCCCATGAAATATATTCTTAAGTACAGTGCCGCAAGCGGAAGTACCTCAGCCGGAGTCTCCATAAGCTCCAGTATCCCTTCCGTAAAAAGCACTCCGACACCGGTGAGCAGCAGTCCGCCGAGTACAGAAAGGAGCATGGATGTATGCACGCTTTTCTTAAGTTCATCCTCACGTTTCGCTCCGAAGTGCCTTGCCACCATAACATTGGCACCGACAGAGAGTCCCATAAAAAGGTTGATCAGAAGATTAATGAGCGAGCCCGTACAGCCTACGGCCGCTAAGGCATCATCCCCCGCAAACTTTCCGACCACCACTACATCCGCAGCATTAAACAGCAGCTGCAGGATGCTCGAAAGCATAAGGGGCACCGCAAACTTAAGCATCTTCGGCAATATCTGCCCCTCACACATATTCATTGTATATACTTTATTCTGTTTCAATTCCAAATCACCTGCGATCCGGACTGTCCGAAAATATGATGCTTATGACATCTGGACAGCCTTTACATCTTTACCGTCACTTTCAAAAAGCACGCTGCCCTTTCTGGTCCTGTAGAGCTTTATCCCGCGCTTTTCTATAAGATCCTTGGTCTCATCAGCTTCCTTATATTCCTTGGAGGATGTGATCACGGCATATTCGGGCTGTACCAGGTCCAGGAACTCGTCCAGACAGCCCATAAAACTCGTATAATCACCATGATACGGCATCTTTACCACATTGCATTTCTCCGGCTGGGTGGCAATGTATTCTCTGAGTCTTATACCTTCAGCATCCCCCGTAAAAAGAAATGAAGTATCCCCGTAGCTTACTCTGATTATAAGCGAGGAGTTATTGCTCGGATCCTCTTCATATACCTCTTTTGCCGGTACATTGACATCTATCTTTATCCCGCCGATCTCAAAAGTCTTATTCTCCTTTAATGCGGTGACGGGAGTCTTCTTTTCCTTCACCTTGTCAGAGAAATTATCATAATCATCCGAAGGCTTCACATAAGAAGGAGTATATATCTCCTTTACCTCGGTATTGCCTATGAGTTTGGCCGCTCCGCCCACATGGTCCTTGTCAAAATGGGTGATGAACATCATATCGATACCGTTTATGTCGTTGTTCTCCATATACTGCAGGATGTCCTTACCCTGACCTCTCTCGCCGGCATCGATGATGATGGTAGCCTGATTGTTATAGATAAGGAACGAATCGGCTTTTCCTAATTCAAAGCAATATACCTTAAGTGTCCCGGGCTCGGAATCATCATGGTTTTGTGCCGTTCCCGTAGCATCGGGACCCTGTCCTTCACCCGAACCGTTATTGTCACAACCTGTAAAAATCAGGCATACTGTCAACATTAACGCCATCAGTTTTAATACTTTTCTCATTATGATCACTCCATCCTCTGTCATCATATCTCCGGAACCGGCAGACCTTTA
>JBGUQP010000519.1:0-2240 GCA_045131145.1 Lachnospiraceae bacterium
AAATGTCTCTTGAAGGCCTTAGAGAAGGTAAATGTATCAGTGTATCCGACAGCTTCGGCTATCTCGGATACACTGAGTTTATTTTCAGATAAAAGTTTAATGGCCATCTTCATCCTGTAGGTAAGAAGGTATTCCTGAAGTGAGTAGCCTGTAGCCTCCTTGAATAAACGTGTAAGATAACTCCTGTTAAGGCCAAGTGCCAGGGCTATGTTTTCGACCTTTACATGTTCAGAATACTTAAGCTGTATGTATGATATAACATTTTTGACATATAAAAGCGCATTGTCATAAGAGGCATCCTGTGAAGAAGAGGCATATCTTATCATATAATCACATATCTTATACAGATTTCCGATACAGTAATACTGCCTTGAATAATTATCCAATATGTCCCTTGCAAGGTCCTCGATCTTATCGGCACATGCAATAGGTGTAAAAACGGGATGCGAAGGGGTAAGACCTGCTTCCTTAAGGATGAGGGGTATTTTGGGTCCGCCTATGTGAAACCAGATATATTCCCATGGATCATCCTTGTCAGCCTGATAGAATGTCTTGGTGTCTGAAGGTATAAGAAATGCCTGATGGGGACCGACATCGTACTGTCTGCCGTTAAGACGGATTATTCCACGGCCGTTAACGACAAAATGAAGGATTATTCGGTTCTTTACATGATGTGTGTATGAATACAGGGGATCGCATTTATTGGTACCCATCTCATACAGGTAAAAATCATCCGAATCGCCGTAATTAACGAACTTGCAAAAGTCACATCCCATAAGATCATTTGGCATAATACACCTCCACATGTCATAATGCTACTTATATATTATAAGGCATATGTCAAATTTTGACATCAAAAAATCAAAAAAAACCATTAGATTATGAAAAAATCGGGAATATACTTTATAGTACCTTTAATTGATTGCAAGTGAAACTGTAGTTTATTAACCGACTGATGAAAGGGTTTACGAATGAATATAATTTGGAATAAAACATCCGGTCATTTTCATTTGTATAACGACAGGATCAGCTATATCATCGGAGTTGCCATTAACGGGGAGCTTTCCAACCTGTATTTTGGCAAAAAGATACATGATAAGGAGGACTTTTCATATATCTTTTTCCGTATGGGAATGCCCAATATCGTGGTGGATGCTGATACCGAGTCTTATTCAATGGAACTTAACCGTCAGGAGTACCCTTCCTTTGGCACAACGGATTTCGGTACACCGGCATTCGAGATCGAAACGGAGAATGGCTCAAGGGTTTCTTCATTCGTTTACAAGAGCCATACGATATTCGGGGGTAAGAAGGGTATTAAGGGTCTTCCGGCTACCTATGCCGATGCTGATGAAGCCATGACATTAGAGATCCTTCTTGAGGATGAAGCAGCATCCATGACTCTTACTCTTTCTTATACGATTTTCGATAAGTATCCCGTTATTGCAAGACATGCCGAATTTGCTTATATGGGAAGCTCTAAGGTAAGGATAACAAGGGCGCTTTCCTGCTGCCTTGATCTTCCTGATCAGGACTATGAGATGATGCAGTTTGATGGGGCATGGGCAAGAGAGAGGATACCGAAGGTAAGAAAGCTTGGAAACGGGATGACTTCGATCCAGTCGATGCGCGGGGTATCAAGTGCCAATCATAACCCCTTTATTATAATAAAGAGGGATAATACTGATGATTTTGAAGGTCTTGCTTTCGGGTTCTCATTTGTTTACAGCGGTAACTTTTTCGCAGGCGCCGAGGGCGGTACTCACGGAAGGCTGAGAATCCTTATGGGTATAAATCCCGAGAGATTTGCATGGATACTTAAGGGTGGTGAGACCTTTGAAACGCCGGAGGTTGTTATTGCAATGACAGAGAGCGGCCTTAACGATCTTTCAAGGACATACCACAGGCTCTTTAACAATAATCTGGTAAGGGGAAAGTGGAAGAATGAACCCCGACCGATCTTAAATAACAACTGGGAAGCCACCTTTATGGACTTTACCGAAGAAAAGATATTAAAGATCGCAAGAAAGGCTAAGGAAGCCGGAGTTGAACTCTTCGTACTCGATGACGGATGGTTCGGCGAGAGAAATGATGATTTTGCAGGCCTTGGAGACTGGGTGGAGAATCCGAAAAAACTACCGCAGGGTATTGCAGGCCTTGCCAGAAAAATAAATGCCATGGGACTTAAATTCGGCTTCTGGATCGAGCCAGAGATGGTCAATCCCGACTCTAATCTATAC
>JBGUQP010000520.1:0-2744 GCA_045131145.1 Lachnospiraceae bacterium
GAGGCCGTCGCCGTTGAGCATATCGTCCTTAGTTATATTGTGGTACCTCATACCTGCATGTACCCCCGCATTTTAGTTTTAAGCAAAATACAAGCCACTACAAGAAACCATTATAATACAACCTCCCTGATTTGTCATCTTTTTTATACAATATATTGAAAGGGTTGATGCGTTCACTACTGTATATAGTATTTTGCGCCATTTCGCACAATTTCGCACCATTTACCAATATATAGCTGTTTTTAACCCCTTTAATATGATAAAATGTAAACAAAGGTCATATTAGGCCAAAAAACAACAATTTGGAGGCAAAAACGCTAACAGGAGGAAGTGCGTATGGCAAATAACGTGACAATCGAAAATAAGACCAATGGAAAAAGCAAGAACAAATCCGGTGGTGTTGGGATCCAGTTCAAAATGCTGGCAGTTATCCTTCCCACCGTTATCCTGTCAATGATCATTATGGCTATTGTGCTTACCACGCGCAGCGGTAATGAAATTAACGATCTTACTGAGCAGTATATGAAGGCAACTCTTAAGGAAAACATTAATGATGTCAATTCACAGCTTGACGGAATAAGACATATCGCCGAGGCCTTATCTAAGGAATTGTCCGTTTCATACAAATACACCGAAATAACCGATTATGCAACTCTTTTCCAAAGCATGCTTGATGATAATGATCTTGCAAGCGGTGCCGGAATATGGTTTGAGCCCTATGTTTACGATGAATCACAGGAATATTACGGTCCGTACTGGTATAAGGACGGAGGTTCGTATGTTGAAGACTGGGAATACTCCAATGCCGAATATGACTATTTTTCTCAGGAATACTACCTGAACGCCAAGAAGTTAACCAAAGTTAAGGGCGTTATAACCGATCCTTACTACGATCCTTCGAGCAATACCGTAATGTCAACCTGCTCTGTTCCTATCTTCGACAACGAAAGCGGTAAGTATATCGGATGTATTACCTGCGATATCACACTTGATACCGTTCAGCAGACCCTGTCTCAGGTTAAGATCTCCAATGACGGAGCCCTGCTCCTTACCGATTCTACCGGAACTTATATCTATAAAAGTACCGATCTTGAAGCAGCTGCAAATGCAGTTACCCTCGCAACCGACACTGAAACATCTTCTATATCGTCACAGGTAACCTCCGGTGAGAGCGGAACGATCAATTTCAGCGGAAAGAACATGTATTTCGATACAATACCCGAAGTAAACTGGAAGCTTGGAATAGTAGTAGAACAGGCCAAGATAAACCTTCCTGTTCAACGTATGAAGCAGTTATCGGGGATCATCCTTATCATAGCCCTCCTGCTATGTACAATACTTATCTTCTGGCAGGCATCCAGCATTGCAAGGGCCATGCGCAAGGTTCAGGTATTCGCAGACGAACTTGCCCGCGGTAACTTTACCATCGATCCCGTTGATATAAAACGCAACGATGAAATAGGCCAGATGAGCAGGTCTCTTAATGAAATGTACATGAACAATGCTGATGTTATACGCAATATACGGCAGGGTTCCAACAGTGTTAATTCTTCATCAAATCAGATAGATAATGTCGCCGAGAGTTTAAGTTCCAAATTCAACAATGTGCAGAGCTCTATGGTACGTGTTAACGATGCCATGAGTAATACCGGTGCCGCAACCGAAGAAGTATCGGCATCTGCCAGCGAAGTAAATGAATCGGTAGCAAGACTTGCCGAGGAAACAAGTGCGATCGCAAGAGAAGTCCGCGAGATCAGCAAACGGGCAGCCAAGATTGAGCAGGATGGCAAGAGGTCATCAGATAATGCCATAGCAATTGCGAATGAAAGAGGACGTGCACTCAAGGCCGCATCGGAAAAGGCAAGCGTGGTCAGCGAGATCGGAACACTTGCTGATTCCATTTCCGGGATCGCCAACCAGATCAATCTCCTGTCGCTTAATGCTTCGATCGAAGCCGCCCGTGCCGGTGAACACGGAAGGGGATTTGCGGTTGTTGCTTCCGAGATCAACAATCTGGCTACCGAAACCAAGGACGCGGTTGATAAGATTCAGGATACCATATCGGCTATCCAGGATGCATTTGTTTCATTAAGCAGAAACTCCGAGGAGCTGCTTGAATTTGTTCAGAATACAGTTACCCCCGATTACGACAATTTCATTCAGGTTGGACGTCAGTACGGACAGGATGCGGAGTCCTTCGGACAATTGACCGAAAGGATATCGGAAATGGTTGAATACATACGTGAATCCATGGAACAGGTAAACCTGGCAGTGGGATCGATCGCTGAGTCAGCTACCGAAACCGCCACATCTTCTTCTCAAGTTACGGAAATAGTGAATGACGTTTCCCATATGGTTTCGGATGTATCCAATATTGCTCAGGATCAAAAGGGTGTATCCGATTCGCTGTCGGATATCGTAAGCCAGTTCAGGTTATAGGAAAAACAAAGACCACTCATAATGATCCTGAATTATGAGTGGTCTTTTTGTATGTTGAACAGATAATATTACATGCTCTTTCTCTCTGCTATCTCAGCCATCTTGGCATCGTTAAGCCTGGTGTCTCCATGGACCCTGCTGTAGGAGAGATACCCGTTCATACGCTCGATCTTGGTTAAGTTCCTGCTTCCGCACTTGGGACATACATCCATCTCAAGCTCCTGGTGTCCGCAGTCATCACAGTAAGCAAGGGACATGTTCACTCCCTCATAGAATCCCATATCCATGGCACGTCTTATAAGGGT
>JBGUQP010000521.1:0-7174 GCA_045131145.1 Lachnospiraceae bacterium
CATTGCTCTTCATCCAGCCTATATCAACAACAGGCGCCTCATCCGGATATACCGATTCCCCCTTCATGGTCCTGTTCATGACCTCGATAAGGGGCATATCATTCATTTCCTTGTACCAGAAGGATTCAACACCTATTTCCCTTGCGTATTTAAGATACGAATCATCCGGCATGGATGTGGTGACAATTATCTTTACCTTCGGAAACCTCTCCTTGATCGCCGCTGCTGCGGCAAGTCCGTTCCTTCCCTCCTGCATGACAACATCCGTAATGCATAAGTCTACATCGTGGGAGGAAATAAAGCTTATCGCTTCATCCGCCCTTGACAATTCTCCGACAAGCTCATAATCCGATGAATTGTCTATCATCATCTTAAAAAGAAGACGCGGTATATTCTGATCATCGCAAATAAGAACTTTAACAGGTTCACTCATTTCTTAATCTCCGTTAATTAGATCTATAATATTTTACCATATTTCGGACTGTTTGTGACTGTTTTTTTGTATGTCCGGCTTGCCTGTATGAAACAGATTTTATAAAATATAACTGTTGAAATTCACACCCGAAAGGACTGTCGCAATGGACAGAAGGATATCCGCTCTTTCTAAAATACTCGAAGGCTTCGTACTCTGTTTTATTACTGTGATCATCTTCCTCATAATACGGGCATTCATACCCTCAGGAGACCCCGGCGAAGCAAGCATCGGAAGCTTTGATTCCGTGCCCTTTAATGAAGGCTGGATAATGGAGGCTGACGGTAATGTAAGCCCTGTCACGCTCCCTGCAAAAACAGATTACAAGCCGGGGACGGTTATCACTATAAGGAACACCCTGCCTGACAGCATTAGCGACGGCATGACTCTTATGTTCCGCACAAGCATCGAAGATATATATGTCTATATTGACGGCATACTGCGCGGAAGCTACGCAAGCTCCGGATTTAAAAGGATGGCCTACCACCTTCCCAGCGCCTATGTCGTTGCCGGTTTGGGTAAAACCGATGCAGGCAGAGAGATCGAGGTCAGGATAACCGTCAAGGACAAGGGTGTTATAAACGAGGTCAGATTAAGCAGCGGAAACAACGCTTGGTTTAAGATAATCCGCGATAATATGGCCATTACGGTGATAGCGTCGATCGTTTCCATTCTTGGCCTGGTCACCGCGGCTTTATATGTTCTCTTTTACAAAAGGGCCGCAGTCGGTAAATCTGTCCTTTATCTGGGACTTTTAATGACTGATATGGGCTTATGGTCACTAAGCGAATCGAGGCTTCGCCAGATAGTCTTTGAGCGGCCGTCCCTGTCCACTTATTTCGCTTATTTTTCGATGGAACTGGCAGGAGTGCTTGCCTGTATGTTCTTAAACGAGGTTCAGGCAGGAAAGAACAATAAACGCTATCTGCTGCTGGAATCCCTGATGTCACTGCAGATCATATTAAATATCGTTTTAGCCCTTACAGGGGTGGCGGAATTATATCAGACTCTGATCTTTTCCCATATATGGTTTATGATCGGTATAATAATGATCATTTATAATATAGTAACCGATATCGTAAGGAAGCAGACCGGCGATTATGTATTCGTGCTTTCCGGAATGGCTGTATTTGTCCTGTTTGCCATCTTGGAGCTTGCCAATTTCTATATAAATCCCTTCAGAAGCTTCGGTGCATATATATGTACGGGCCTTCTCATCCTTCTTGTGTTCACTCTTATCCAGGAAACAGACAAGGTATATAAACTGAGACTTGAAAAAAGCCTGTCCGATTCGGCAAATAAGGCAAAAAGTGATTTTCTTGCACGGATGTCCCATGAGATCCGAACCCCCATTAATGCGGTCCTTGGAATGAACGAACTCATCTTAAAGGAAAGCAGAAACCCGGATATAACGGAATATTCCGAAAACATAGAGATCGCCGGGCACTCTCTTATGGATATAATCAACGATATCCTGGATCTTGAAAAGATCGAGAGAGGCAAGCTTGATATCATAAACGGCGATTATGACCCTGCCTATGTTATAAACGATGCATGTACCATGGTGGAAAAGCGTGCTTCGGAAAAGGGGCTTACGCTAAAGGTCCATGTTGACAGGGAGCTTCCGGCAAGGCTTAAAGGTGATGAAAAGAGGCTTCGTCAGATACTTATAAACCTTCTGACCAATGCCGTAAAATATACCGAAAAGGGGCAGGTGATTCTTACCGTTAACCTTATAAAAACAGAAGAAGCGAAAGCATATCTTAATATAAGTGTTAAGGATACAGGCATAGGCATAAGACCTGAAGACCGGGATAAGATCTTTGAATCTTTTACACGCCTTAATGATCCGAAAACCGGAAGCATCGAGGGCACAGGCCTGGGACTTTCAATCGTCTCAAGGCTTCTTGATATGATGGGAAGCAGGCTGGAAATTGAAAGCATCTATGGTGTCGGGTCTGACTTTTACTTCGATCTGACCCAGGATATCACCGATGCAGCACCTATTGGTGATTACGAAAAACACATAGCTGCAAGAAGGATCGAAAAGACAGAGGATAAATATCTTTATGCACCGGATGCCAGAATACTTGTGATCGATGACAAACCTATGAACTTGGCGGTTGTCAGGGGATTTCTCAAAAACAGCGGTATGGTCATAGACGGAGCTTCATCAGGTGAGGAGGGTATCCTTCTTATGAGAGCCGGTCACTACGATATAGTCTTCTTCGATCATATGATGCCCGGGCTTGACGGAATAGAAACATACAGGCAGTGCCTGAAGGAAGGTATATTAAGTAATGAATTCCCGGCTGTAATGATGACGGCCAATGCAATAGAGGGGGTCGGAAATGAGTATCTTGATGAGGGCTTTTGCGACTATATATCCAAGCCCTTTACTTCTGAGGAACTTACACAGATCCTTGCCAGGTATCTGCCTAAAGATAAAGTAAGCTATAAATCCATCGATCGCGATTCGAACACCGTCAAGGAAGATGTATCTGTCAAACCGAGTGATTCTGTTTCTGCAGAGGGAGCAAGCATTCCTTCAGATACAGGTACTTCGTATCTTGTTGATTTTGAACAGGGGCTTAAGGCCTGTATGAACGATAAGTCTGTATACAGGACGGTAATTGATGAGTTCCTTAAGGAACAAAATGATGTACTCCTTAAAGAGGCCTACGAGGCGAAGGACTGGGAGAAATACAGGGTTACCGTGCATTCCCTGAAGGCCGGGGCCAAATACACAGGTGCAGGGCAGCTCCACGACCTTGCATATGAGTGTGAAGCTGCCCTGAAACGAGGAGATACCGGCTATGCAGAAAACAACCACCTTAAACTGCTTGCATTATATGAGGATACGTGCGCCATCCTTAAATGTGACACTTTAGCTCTGAGCTAAAGTGTCACATTTTTTGCTAAATCCTGACTGCTCCAACCTTGCGGATGCTTAGCGGATACACGTACTCGGCTCCGGCGTATTCACTCATCTTAGCGATGTATTCATCAGCATGTTCCCTGGGAACGACTTCTAAGATAACTCCGGCGAAGCCGCCGCCGTGGATCCTGCACACTCCGTGGTATTCACGATTGAGGATCTCCGATATGCTAAGGTTAAAGGCCACACCCTGATCCTTACTCTCGCCCGGGACCAGGCAGTTCTGCAGCTGCTTGTAGGATGAATTCCCGGCTTCTTCAATTATCTTAACTACCTCAGCCGAATTCCTCTCCTTCATGGCAGCGCCCATCCGGTCAACCCTGTCATTCTCGGTAAAGAAATGGATGGCGCGAAGGATAGCACGGTCTGACCCGACCTTATCCCTTACTTCATTTAGTTTATCCATCAGCTGGTCAAGACTTACATCACACAGCCTCTTACCGCCAAGGGCCTTCGCCACCTCAAACATCTCCTCGGGAACCGCTGAATATTCAGGTGATAAGTCGGCATGGGAAGTCTTCGAATTCACCAGAACAAATGCATAATCAAACGAGTCAAGGTCAAAGTCAATCTTCTCATAACTTACTTCACCTTTGAAGTTAAGCTTGATCACGCCTCCGACTGCGCATGCCAGCTGGTCCATAAGACCCGACTTCTTACCCCAGAAATTGTTCTCGGAGTACTGGCCCGCCTTGGCATAATCAATATAGTTCATCTTCGAATCGTTGAAGAAGGAATCGATCATCGTACATATCAGCATCTCGAACGAAGCAGATGAAGAAACACCCGAAGCCGCCAGAACATTGGTCGATACATAAGCGTTAAAACCGCTCATGTTATATCCGCGGTCCCTCATTCCGACAAGCAGACCGGCAACAAGAGGATGGGTACCTGATCCCGGCTTCTCCGCATCAAGCTTATCAAGGTCTATCTCCACTTTGCCATCATATCCTTCACTCACGATCGTGACTATGTTGTCACCGCTTACCGCTGCTGCGGCAACCGTATCCATGGATATGCTTCCGGCTATGACCCTGCCTCCGTTATGATCGGTGTGGTTACCGATGATCTCGGTCCTTCCGGGTGAAGTAAAAAAGAATAATTCCTCTTCCTCGCCAAATTGGTTTACATAATTCTTCTCCAGTTTTTCAAACCGTTCCCTTGCTGCCGTAACATCTCCATAGATTTCCTTAAGCCTTGCATCTGTAATGTTCATCGCATCCTCCTGTACAGAATCATCTGTCATATCGATATTGGTTTACATAATTCAAATCCCACGGAACCTGAACTTAAATTCCAGGTCCCTGCTCACATCAATAAGATACTCGGGATGAGTCTTCGCTCCCCATGAGTCATCACCGCCCAGTCCCATCTGCTTAAGGGCCGCTCGCACCACGGTATAGTGCACCGACGGAAGCTCGTAGTCATGCTTCGCATTCTCAAGTTCATGCGGCGTATAGGGTAGTGCCGAGAACGACATGGAATCACCCTCGAATATCATACCACGTCCCTTATGATCCGTCACCCTTGCCCATCTTACTTCGCACTTATTGCCGCACTCCTGTGGTACAAGGTACTCTGCCATGTTATCCATGACCCTGTTTTCGTAAACCGACAGCTTGCCGCCGCACTTCCTGTCCTCATAGGTTTCTTCGGGGCCGAGGCCGTACCACTTAACCCTGTCAAGCTCAGCAGGAAGCTTAAAGATCATGCCGAACTCAGGCATATCCGAAAGTTCCTTCACAGGCGTATACTTAAGCGTTGTTTCAACCGTTCCGTCGCCGAACACTTCGTAGCTTACCCGGCAGGTTGAAGCAGGAGTTGTAGGCATAAAGTATTTAAAGGTCACCCTGACGCTCTTCTCACACTCTTCCAGAACAGGCCCTTCTCCGCCCCACATGTTATTTTCCTTATTGGAAATATACATACTGGCTATCTTCCACTGGGCATATCTCTTGTACATGAAATTCCCGTTGTCATTGGCAGTGGGAGCCCTCCAGAAGTTGGGCATGGGCTGAACCTTTATAAGCTCCCTGCCCGCATACACATATGATACCATGCTGCCCGTCACTCCGGAGAAAAGGATGTTAAAGTTGTCACCGCGGACACCGATATTCTGCTTACCCAAGACAAGCACAGGCTTCCCGTCACAGCTGTAAGCCTTAAAGGGCCTCTTGCAGACAGCCTGGCCGAATGCAACTTCATGGCCCGATCCTGCCCACAGGATGTCCTCCTTAAGCCTGAAGGAGATGATCATCGAAAACTCGGGGTCGCATTTTCCAAGCGACCGTGCCCCTTCCTTCCTTACTTCGATCTCATTATATATCCCCGCCGGAAGGTCGAAGGTCTTCTCCGTCAGGGGAGGAACGCTGCATGCAAGGCCAAGCTCGCTTACGCTTATCCCGTCCGCGAGCAGGACAAGCACGCAGTCATAGGCAGAAGTGTCCGTAAAAAGGTACTTATTCTTTACGGTATATTTGCGTCCCTTTATATCAATATCAACGTTTATGTTCCTGTAATTGTACTTAACCTCCTGCATCTTGGGCGAGGCTTCCCTCTTGCGTCCGGTCACTATGCCGTTGCCCGAGAACTCATAATCCGATGGCCTCTCGTCAAAGTCACCCCCATAGGCATAAGTTTCATTACCGTAACGGTCATGAGTATATATCGACTGGTCTATATAGTCCCAGATAAAACCGCCCTGGTATCTGGGTTCGCGGTCCGATAGGTCGGTGTATTTATGCATGGCGCCGCACGAATTGCCCATTGCATGGGTATACTCGCAGCAGATAAAGGGCTTATCCTTATTCTCCTTAAGGAATTCCTCTATCGATGCCACAGACGGATACATCTGGCTCTCCATATCGGATGTGTCAGGATACCTGCGGTCGTGGAATATCCCTTCATAATGCACGAGCCTTGTGGGATCAAGCTCCTTAAAGAGCCTGCTCATCTCGTATATGACTTTGCCTCCGTAGGATTCGTTACCGCATGACCAGATAAGGATCGACGGATGATTCTTATCGCGTTCATAGCAGGAGCGGACGCGGTCGAGCATCATGTCCATCCACTCATCCTTGTCATGAGGCACAATATAGTCCTCGCCGGCAACCTTACGCAGATATGCATCCCAGGTACCGTGGGTCTCCATGTTGTTCTCGGCTATCATATATAGTCCGTAGCGGTCGCACAGGTCATATAGATAAGTATCATCCGGATAATGGCAGGTCCTTATCGCATTTATGTTATTGCGCTTCATGGTTATGATATCCTTAAGGACCGCCGCCCTGTCGGGAACCCGTCCGGTATGCGGATTCCATTCATGCCGGTTAACTCCCTTGAAGACAATACGCTTACCGTTAAGGGTCATGATCCCGTCCTTAAGCTCAAACCGTCGGAAGCCGGTGTACTGGCATATCACGCCCTGCACACTGCCCTTATCATCCTTAAGGGTAATGAGCAGCTTATAGAGATTGGGCTCTTCAGCGCTCCACAGTAAGGGTTCCGATACGTCGATCTTTACTTCGTTAACTCCGTCCTTAACTTCTACTGTCTTCTCATAAACCCTGCGCGCTGAATCACCGGCAAGAGTCCCGCCCTTGCTAAGGTCCCCTGCGCAGGTGCACATGATATCCATGGAACCGCTTCCCTCAACCAGTGCCTTTACCGTCAGGCAGCCTTCGGTCAGCCCTTCATCTATTTCGGATATGACCGATATATCGTACATATTTACATCCGGCACTGCATACAGGAATACACTCCTG
>JBGUQP010000522.1:0-2352 GCA_045131145.1 Lachnospiraceae bacterium
TGGACATCGACGAGATCCACCTGTTTGACGAAACGGGCACCATCTATGCCGGAACGGTGCCGATCTACTACGGCTATTCCTTCGATTCCGGCGAGCAGATGGCCTATTTCAAGCCAATGCTTAACGACAAGGACCTTGCCATGTGCCAGGACATCACACCCAATACAGCCGAAGAAAAGCCCATGATGTACGCCATATGCTGGAACGAGCCCGGCACAAGGATGATACAGATCGGACTCGAGCCAAGGCGTCTTATAAGGGAAATGCAGAGCAATGCCATCTCCGAGGTTGTAGCTTCGATCCCTGCCTACGAAGGCATTGACATTCTTGTTTCGGATGATGAAACGGGGAAGATCCTGGGCGCTACCGCAACCCGACATATAGGAAAGTCAATGACCGATATAGGACTGGGCAAAGTCAATATCTCGGGTGCGGAGCATGCCCATTTCAGGACCCGTGTGGATAACAGGGATTCCTATTGCTCGATCCAGAGAAAGGATGAATATCTGATCGCGGTGATCGATGACAGGGCCACTGTCAACAAGGAACTTCCATATACCTTACTTCTTATCTTCGTATATCTTATGATAGCTGCCATAACCTTGAGTATTGTTGTTAAGAAAATGGCAGACAGGAGGGAACGCCTTATTGCGATCTCTGAGAGAGCCCTTGCGGCGAGCGAGGCCAAGACCTCCTTCCTTTCCAACATGTCTCACGAGATCCGAACGCCCATAAATGCCATCCTCGGAATGAACGAGATGATAACAAGAGAATCGGGCGATCCGGATGTACTTTCTTATTCGCAGAACATAAAAAATGCCGGGAACACCCTTCTTGGCATAGTCAATGATATACTTGATTTTGACAAGATAGAGGAAGGAAAGCTTGAGATCATTGAAGTTGATTATGATCTGTCATCCCTCCTCAATGACCTTGTGAACATGATAAAGACAAGACTTGACGAGAAGGGACTCGCCCTTAATCTTGATTTTGACAAACATACTCCAAAATTCCTGCGCGGCGATGAGAAGAGGATCAAGCAGATAATCACGAATATCCTCACCAATGCGGCCAAATACACGGAGAAGGGAAGTGTGACTTTCCGTGTTACCTATGAAACGTCGGATACCGATGAGAATGAGCTGATCCTTAAGGTTTCAATAAAGGACACTGGTATTGGCATCAAGCCTGAGGATCTTGAGAAGCTTTTCTCGAGGTTTGAGCGAATCGAAGAGAAACGCAACCGGAACATCGAGGGAACCGGCCTTGGCATGAATATCACCAAGGGCCTGCTTGAGATGATGGGAAGTGCGCTTGAAGTAAAGAGTACCTACGGAGAGGGGTCGGAGTTCGGATTCTCCCTGAGCCAGAAGGTCGTCAAATGGGAGCCTCTGGGTTCCTATGAAGAAGCATGGGAAAAGTCACTTAAGCAGGTTGAAGTCTACAAACAGAAGCTTACCGCACCGGATGCACAGGTGCTGGTTGTGGATGATAACAAGCTGAACCTTACTGTATTTACAAGTCTTTTAAAGCAGACAAGGATAAAGATCGATACTGCGCTGAGCGGCGATGAAGGTATAGAACTTGCCCGTTCCAAACATTACGATATCATTTTCCTTGATCATATGATGCCCGAAAAGGACGGGATCGAGGTCCTGCGCGAGCTAAAGGCCAATGTCTCTAGCCCCAACGTGGATACGCCCTACATCTGCCTTACCGCAAATGCAATATCAGGGGCCCGCGAGGAGTATATTAAGGCCGGCTTTGAGGACTATCTTACCAAACCCATCAACCCGGAGGAGCTTGAGGAGCTCATGCTTAAATTCCTGCCCGAAAATAAGCTGGTAAGCGAAGAGGATGCGGATCTTGGCACATCTTCAGACGTGATCCCCGATGAGCTCAGGACCCTGGAACCGGTTGGGGTCGATATTGAAGCCGGCATCAGGAATACAGGGGGCTTGGAGGACTATATCCCCGTACTTGAAGTATTCCATGAATCCTTTGATGAGAAAAAGAGGGAGCTGGAAGAATTCTATGAAAAGAATGATTGGGGGAATTATACAATAAAGATCCATGCACTGAAGAGCTCGGCCCGTATCATAGGTGCGGCAGACCTTGGTGAGAAGGCGCAGAAGCTTGAGAATGCCGGCAAGCAGGGTGACTTTGACTATATAAAGGACCACCATGGCGAGTTCATGGAAGCTTATCTGCTTCTAAGAGGGCCCCTTGAAGAAATATTTGCAAAGTCAGACGAAGAAGATTTAAAAAAGCCCGAAGCCGGCATGACCATAATAGAGGAATTCTATAAGGAACTCAAGGCTGCCGCAACGGATATGGATTATGACCGTATCG
>JBGUQP010000523.1:0-2522 GCA_045131145.1 Lachnospiraceae bacterium
CCCCTGAGGCTTTGACAGGTCAAAATCAATAAACTCGAATATATCGACATATATATAATCGCTCTTGCCCGTAAGCTTAATATCTTCACCGTTAACATTGACTATGATACTCTGTTTGATACTGCCGTCATCATTAACGGATCCATCACTGCCTGCTTCAACACTGCTTCCCTCAGCCTGAGTATCCTCTCTCTGTTCATCCTTATCCCCGGCAGCTTCACCCGGCCCTTCAAGTTCGGCCCGTACCTTTTTAAGGGCATCAAGGGTATCCGCCATTAATCCGTCAATCACCTCATTCTCATCGGTTACATCCCTTTCTTTGTAATGGGTCTCACCGTTGTCTTCATCATTATCCTCATCATCGGCATTGACATCATATTCTTCATCATACGTATACTCATCCGGATATTCATCCCCGGTTTCGTATGACTCTGAAGGGTTATATGCTTCATCCCTTTCGACATCCGAAAGGCTTAATTCCTCAAGGGTCCATATGATGGAGAAATTGGAATAAACATAAGTGTCCCTGTCGGCAAGCTTATTGTTGACATAGATGTTCATGCCTTCCTTCAGGGTCACATCCATGAATTCGGCTATCTGTTCAACCGTGTAATAATCAAGGAGCTTTATGTTATCATTCTGCTGTATCTCATAATATCCCGACTGGAGCTCGCCGTTTACATCTGCATATCTCGGGAGCTCAACCGGAGAATCATTTACGACTACCGTGATCGTCTTCTCGTATTCGCTCAGCTTGTCAATGGTCGAAGATGCCTTGGCTCCCGCTGTTGATTCGGTAACAACGATCTTGTCACCTGCCCGTATTGCCGAATTGATGCTGACAGTCTCATCGTTTACCTTTACAACCGCCGTCTCACCCAGCTCTCCCCTTAACATATGAGGTGTTCCGTTTAACGTAAATTCAAGGGCGGTGCCCCTCTTGGGGAACAGGCCGTCATTGGGGAAGCCTGCCTGGATAGCCGCATCGACTACCATAAGATGTCCGTTATCATAGAGCTTGACCCGCTCACCGTTGAAGTTAACATATATGAAATTATTCTTGGAATCATAGAAGTTAAGGCATATTCCGATGGGTGTCACATACATGGAGTCGATGTAAGGCGTCTCCGTCTGGTAATCGATATCCTTAAGGACCTCTTCACCCCTGAGTGCACATCTCTCCCTGGGAATACCCAGCTCATCTGCCAGATATCTGGTAAAAATGGGCAGCTTGCCGCCGCCGCCAACAACAAACACAGCGCTTACCGGCTGACCCCCGTTAAGCTCCTTGATCTTGTCGCTTATCTCCTTTGTCATGACCTTAACTACCGGCTCAACAACCGAATCTATCTCCTCGGAGGTTATCTTCTGTTGGATACCCATGATATCGTTATATTTGATGACCTTCTTACCGTAGGAGGTCTTTATCATCTCACCAGTGGCAAAATCAACCAGACAGTGTTTAACCACTGCCTCCGTAAGCTCATCTCCCGCCATGGGTATCATGCCGTAGGCAACTATGGAACCGTCCTTGGTGATGGAGATATCGGAAGTGCCGGCGCCCACATCCACAAGAGCAATATTTAACATCCTGAAGCTCTCGGGAATAGCAACCTGTATGGCTGCTATAGGCTCCAGCGTAAGATTGGCCACCTGAAGGTCGGCTACCTCCACAGCCCTGTAGAGACCGTCCACAACATCATCGGGAAGGAAGGTTGCTATGAGTTCAACCGAAATCCTCTTGGCCTTATGCTTGTCAAGCACACTCATCTGCAGACCGTTCATATAATACCGTACAACGGTATAGCCGACGCAGTAAAACCTTGTCTCGGTATGGTTATTTGCGACCAGCTCCTCGAATGCCTTCTCAACCCCGAGCATCTCAAGGTTGTGAACATCCTCCGCATCCACAGACTTATCCTCCGGGAACTCGATCTCGGCGCTGACCGTGACGGTTTTAAGCACACGGCCCGCAGCTGCTATACACACTTCATTAAGTGTCTTGCCGATCTTATTCTCAAGATTACGCTTTACCTCTTCTATAGACCTGCCGACCGTATTTATATCATGGATCTGTCCGTCAAGCATTGATCTCGTATCATGCTCACGTACGCACTGGGCTACAACGTGGAAGCGGTCTCCCGTTTTATAGCCTACAGTTCCCACGAGACTTCTCGTACCTATGTCAAGTCCAAATACCAGTTGTCCCGGATTCTTCTTATCCTCTTCCATTACCTTCTCTCCTCGGATTCCTTATGACGGTTCTCAGCTTTCATAATCTGTTTTACACTAACTCTTATATGTATTGCCTCTTTGTAACATATACGCAGCTGCAGCCTTCTATGAAGAAAGCAGCATGTCTATCTGCTTCCCGGTTGCTTCAATGTCATTATTGTTTTCTATAACATGATCGCAGTATTTTCTGAAAAGAGCATCATCGTTCTGCTTATCCATGATACCCCTTATTCTTTCGTCGGAATAACCTCTCGTTCTTCTCAGCCGGTCTGCCCTTACCTTCTCGT
>JBGUQP010000524.1:0-10322 GCA_045131145.1 Lachnospiraceae bacterium
TTATTAAACACTTCATCGGTCATTGCCTGAGGCCTGTCACCCCGAAGGGCCAGTACATTGCAAAGGGAAGATGAGTCAAAGTCATCAAGGGCCTTATTAAGGTCGGCCTTTGTATATCCGACGCAGGTCATATGGCAGAGAGCTTCGATCTTCTTCTCGTTCTGTATATATGAAGCAACCTCCAGGGTTTTTTTGGAATTGGAGCCTCCGGCGCCGTAGGTCACGCTTATAAAATCAGGCTTTAGTTCAGCCAGTTCATCTATTGTCCTGAAAATCCCTTCAAAATCATCATCCTTCTTGGGCGGAAATACCTCAAAGGAGAGTGTGCAGGGTTTGTTTTTGAATATGTCTTTTATCATGATTCAGACCTCATTTTTGTGGGTTCCCTCATCTGTCAGCTTCGCTGACATCTTCCCCCAGAGGGGGAAGACAGGTTATTGATTTTGCAACTCAAATATCTTATCATATATAAGGAGTAATGGCAACGATTTGATTTAACGCTTTGAACCGAAAAAGCAATAAAGTATAGATTGGAGCTTAAAATGGATATTAACAAGGATGGATTTAAGTCTACCGCCACATATGTGGCATCCCAGGAGCTTATGTCGGCGGTAAATGTTGCGAGGATGCTTAAGAAGCCGCTTCTTATCAAGGGTGAGCCCGGCACAGGCAAGACGATGCTTGCACAGGCAATAGCTGAATCCCTTAACATGAAGCTTATCATATGGAATATCAAGTCTACGACCAAGGCGCAGGATGGCCTGTATGTATATGATACGATACAGCGACTTTATGACGGCCAGTTCGGTGAAGAAGGCGTTGATGATATAAGCCGTTATATCAAGCTGGGCAAGCTGGGTGAAGCCTTCAGTTCACAAGACCAGGTTGTGCTTCTTATAGATGAGATAGACAAGGCCGATCTTGAGTTCCCCAATGACCTTTTGTGGGAGCTTGACCAGATGGAATTCTATATCCACGAGACCAAGGAAACAATAAAGGCGAAACAGCGTCCTATTGTTATAATCACGTCAAATGCCGAGAAGGAACTTCCGGATGCCTTTTTAAGAAGGTGCATTTTTCACTATATCGCATTTCCGGACAAGGAACTCATGAGTGAGATAGTAAGGACTCATTTCGATGAACTTGATGAGAATCTTTTGAGTGAAGCCCTTAAGGCCTTTTATGAGATAAGGGAACTGAGGGATGTCAAGAAGAAACCTTCAACATCGGAACTTATCGACTGGATAAGGGCACTGCAGCTTGGCGGTATACCTACCGAGAAGATATGTGCCGAATTACCCTTTATAGGAACGGTTGTTAAGAAGGACGAGGATCTTGAAGCAGTAAAGAGAAGGAATGTATAAAGTATGTTCACTGACTACTTCTTCTTTCTTAGGGATCATGAGATGGATATATCGCTTTCCGAATGGCTTACCCTTATCGATGCGGTCGATAAGGGACTTACGCATGCAAGCCTTACCGAGTTCTATTATATCTCAAGGATGATCCTGTGTAAGAATGAGAATGAATTTGATAAATACGACATGCTCTTCAATGACTATTTCAAGGGAATCCACATGGAACCCGAGGATGTATCGGAACAGATGAAGAGATGGCTTGATAAGTCTGATTTTGCCCAGTCGGCCGAGCAGGAGATGATGAAGAAGCTTATCGACGGCGAGGTCAACAGGATCGAAGAGACCAAGGAAGAAGTCCTTGAGAAGTTCAGGGAACGGCAGAAGGACCAGGAGAGCGAGCACAACGGCGGTAACCAGTGGATCGGAACCATGGGTAATTCATCCTTCGGTAACCTGGGCGGTCATATGGGCGGTGTCAGGATAGGAGGAACGACCGGTTATCAGTCGGCCTTTCAGGTCATTGGTGAGAGGAAGTTCAGGGATTTCAGGAATGACAGGGTCCTTGATAACAGACAGTTTCAGGTGGCACTTAAGAAGCTTAGACAGTTTTCCACAAGACTTGATGTACCCAAGACCGAACTCGATATAGACGAAACGATAAACAAGACGTGCAATAACGGAGGATGCTTACAGCTTGAATTTGCAAGACCGAGGAAGAATACGGTAAAGCTCCTTCTCCTTATGGATTCGGGCGGGACCATGATCCCGTATTCGACACTTTTAAATGAACTTTTTCAGTCGGTCAATAAGTCCAATCATTTCAAGGATGTTAAGACCTACTATTTTCATAACTGTATTTACGCGAGGCTTTATAATACACCTGAGTGTGAATTCGGCGACTGGATAGAGACCGAGTGGATATTCAAAAATCTAGACAGTGATTATAAGGTCATTATCGTAGGTGATGCTGCCATGGCACCCGAGGAACTGTATTCGGACACGGGTAATTACAGGGGCCCCAATGACGGATTATCGGGTTACGAATGGCTCAGGCTTATGAAGAAGAACTTCAAGAGGATAATATGGCTCAATCCCAAGATGGCACCCGGTAATGCACCATGGAGAGAAGCTGAGACTGCAGTAAAGGGATTGTTTAAGATGAACAGGCTGACGGTTGACGGACTTAAGGACGGGATGAAATATCTGATGCAGAGTAAATGATCATTTATGGGGGTATCTTATGTTCAAAGTTATGATAGTTGACGACAATATGACCAATCTTATCATGGCTAAGAAGGTGTTGGAGGAGATATATGAGGTCGTTCCGGTCAATGCCGGCAAGACGGCTCTTGAATTCCTGCGGGATATGCCTGATCCGCCGGACATCATTCTTTTGGATATCGATATGCCGGATATAAACGGATTCTATGTGCTCTCGGAGATGCGCAACGATCCCAGGCTTGCCGATGTAAGGGTCATTTTCCTTACAGCACAGGACGATCCCACAACAGAGGTAGAAGGCTATTATCTTGGGGCGGTCGATTATATAAAGAAGCCATATACGACGGCTCTTCTTCGCAAGCGCCTTGATGTTCATGTCCAGCAGATCGAGGGAGAACGCAAGCTCAAAAGATACAATGAGAACCTGTCAAACACACTTAAGGAGAAGGTCCACAATATCGTGGAACTTGAATATGCCCTGGTTGAGATGTTCGCATCCCTGATGGCGGGCAGGTCCCACATGATAGCGGGGCACTGCGAACGCGTGCAGAAATATATGGATATCTTTATGGAGGACATAATGGCAACAGGGAAATACGCCATCGCAGAATCAGACAAGGAGAAGCTGGTATTTGCCAGCAAGCTCCATGATATGGGCAAGCTGTGCATGACCGACCGGTGTCTTGCGGATATGGGTGATCTGTCACTGCAGGAGAAGGAATTCAACCATGCTCATACGATAATAGGTGCCGAGGCATGCAAGAAGGTTACAGAAGCAATATCGAAGAATGCTTTTTTTTCTTATGTGTATAATATGTGCCGGTCACATCATGAGAGATGGGACGGCAAGGGATACCCGGACCGTCTGATGACAACGGATATACCGCTTGAAGCAAGAATACTTGCAGTAGTTAACAGCTATGACAATTTCAGAAATCATAATGACGGTGCCGATCCCTTATCGCACATTGAAGCCGTAAAAAGGCTGAGTCTGTGGAGCGGTACCCACTACGACCCGGATCTTGTCGAGATATTCGTTTCGGGGGCCGACAAATACGAACACGCTGCTGATTAAGGACTTACTCAGAGAATGGAAAAAACACTTAATAATCTTAAAAACAGATACTTCGGTGATGACCTTTCGGATGAAGTTAAGATATATAACGGAATGCATATCATTGCAATACTGGCATTGCTGTTTTCGACCCTCCTTATAAGGATCTTTTTTCCGACGCTTCGTGCCTTTCTGGTGGTTGCGGTAATTGCAGCCATGTCCCTGTATACTCTTTATATCGGGAACATAACCCATAAGTACGAACTGCATGCCATTATTATGTCTGCTGCCGTAAATTTCGTTCTTTTTCCCATGCTGTATTTCGAATATGGCAAGATATCTTTCTGTATCCCGGTATATTTCATATTCGGCCTTCTTTACAATGTTTTACTCCTTTCAAGACGCTGGGCCACGATAATGACCAGTGTCGATATCATTCTGTATATGATCCTTCTTTATGTAGGTGAGATGATAAGGTCGATCGAGGCTGACTCTGCCAGGGAGACGGTACTGGATTACCAGGCAGTATTTGTCGGGATCCTCATTACAGGAATCACATGCGGGGTGGCAATACGTTTCCGCATGTATCTTAACAAAAAGGAAGAGGCCAATCTTGAAAAACTCCATATTGAAGCGCTTAACGCCTATGTCAGCATGGATATTTTCCTTGTAAACATGTCCCATGAAATAAGGACTCCGATGAATGCGATAATAGGAACGATCGATCTCCTTCTTGATCAGGATGTAAACGACAGGGTTAAGGAATATGTTTATAACATTTTGAATTCATCCAATGCTCTTTTATCCCTTACCGATGAGGTTATGGATCTGAGTAAGACCGGTTCCCAGGAGATCACTATAAGCAATATAAGATATGATCTTGCGGGTCTTCTCATGGAGATAATAAACATGACTTCGGTAAGGCTTATGGATTCCTCCGTCAACTTTTTCGTAGAGATAGATGACGGGCTCCCCAGGTTCTTATTCGGTGACGGTCCCAGGCTTCGTCAGGTTTTCATAAATATTCTTAACAATGCAGTCAAGTATACCAAGGAAGGCCGTGTTATCTTAAGGGTTTACGGTGAGGCGACAGATAATAACGAGATTACCCTGAAGGCTGAGATAGAGGATACCGGTGTCGGCATCAAGTCTGAAAACATACCCCATCTCTTTGAATTATACAAGAGGATCAACCTTACGGAGGACGGACTCAATGCGGTCGAGGGTACAGGACTGGGGCTTGCGATCTGTAAGGAGATAATAGACAAGATGGGCGGCGAGATAACGGTAAAGTCAAGCTACCATGTAGGCTCCAACTTCGGGTTCACCGTTCCGATGCAGGTGGATGATAAGATCGGTATAGTTGATATCGGCAATCCGGACATATACAGCATACTTATATATGTCAGTGATGAAGAGGAGAGGCTGGCACTTAGGAAGATATTCAATTCTTTCCATGTTTACTCTGAAATAGCCACGGATAAGAGGACCTTTGAGAGCTATGTATCGGGTAACTCCTACTCACATATCTTTATTTCATCGCAGCTTTATTACGGAGACATGAGGTTCCTTGAGAGAGAGATAAACAAGGAACATCTTGTCATAATATCCAATCTTAATGAATCGGTGTCGATGAATAAGGTTGGATATGTAATGACAAGGCCTATCCATATACTTAATGTGGCCAGTGTATTGCTTAATAAGGATACACCTTATGCAAGAGAGGTTGTAAGGAAGGATGGATTCAAGTGCAGCAAGGCCAGGATACTGGTTGTGGATGATAACCTTACGAACCTTAATGTTGCAAGCGGTATATTAAGGAAGTACGGAGCCACTGTCCTTACTGCATTAAGCGGCAAGGAAGCACTGAGCGTACTCGAGAAGGAACACATCGATCTTGTTTATCTTGATTATATGATGCCTGAAATGAACGGTATAGACACACTTGAAGCCATCAGGGCAATGAAGGATCCGGCAACGGCCGGTGTTCCCATCGTGGCACTTACGGCGAATGTTATAAACGGTGCGAAAGAGATGTTCATGGAGGCCGGCTTTGATGACTTTATCAGCAAACCGCTTGAGATAGACAGGATCGAAAAGTCACTTAAGAATCTTCTTCCGAGAAATATGATCGAATACATTAACGAGTAGGAAGTTTATGAAGGAAAAGTTAAAAACGGGAATAAAAAACATATCGGAATATCTGTATGATGAAAACATACCCATGGCCAGCAAGAAGTTCTATCTTGTTGCCGGATATACCATACCTGTGCTTGTCCTTATCATGCTTATTTCACCTGTTGCCGGTTTTGGTGTATCCGTACAGATCATGGAGGCTGCTTTTCTTGCGGTAATGCTTGTCTTCACTTATGTTTTGTACAGATATAAGGAATATAAGATCATCTCATATGTTTTATGTTTTGTTACCTGTTTCTTTATTCTGCCCATGTTTTATTTTGTGACCGGATTTATATATAACGGTATTCCTGTCCTGCTGACATCCGCGATCGTTCTTACCTTTTTTACGATAGAAGGCAGGGGAGTGTGGCTTGTTGCCATATGCGAGTTTGTATATTACGGCGAAATGCTCTATTACAGCTATTTACACAGGGAACTCTTTGACTATTATCTTGAAACAGGCTGCACGCTTGCGGAGAAGATGCTCAATTTCCTGTTTGCCTGTCTTGTTCCGGTACTTGTTGTTGCATATCAGACGGCTCTCTTTAACAGGACCAAGATAAAGAAGGAACAGTCATACATATCCATAAGGAATTCAGAACTCAGTAAGATCAGGTTTCTGGCGAACATGACGCATGAGATCCGAAATCCCATGAACTCCATTGTGGGCATGAACGAACTTATACTCAAGGAGGATCTTACGGAGGGGGCAAGAGAGCAGGCCGAAGTAATTAAGGAAGCATCATCACAGCTGTTGAGGATCGTGAACAACATCCTTATCTACAGTAAGCTGGACTCGGGCAAGTGGGAAAATGATCCGATCAAGTTCAGCTTCAGGGATATTATGAAGGATGTCATAGACAGGGTTTCAAAGTCAATGCAGGATGAGGATGCCGACTTTTTTGTTTTTATCGACAGGACGATACCCACCTACCTGTTTGGCGATGTGCAGGCCTTAAGACAGATATTCATGTACCTGCTCTTTAATTCGATCCAACAGAATCAGAGGCGGAGCATGTCTCTTGAGATAAAATCCGAGAAGATCGTCGAAGAACATACGGTCCGCTTCAAGTGCAGGATCGCAGAGACCGGCTCCGGCATGGCCGATGCCGATGTTGATTCACTTCTCGGAGCCTTTAACAAGTACGATTCCAGAAGAAATGCCACTCTCAAGGGATTGGGACTTGAGATATCCATCTGCAATGAGCTTCTGGCGACCATGGACGGTTTCTTAAAGATTGAATCGGTAGTAGGCGTCGGAACTGCGATACTCTTCGAATTTTCCAATTATATAATCGATGACACCCCGATGCTTACGGTCGATGAAGGCATGAACCGCAAGATACTCATATATCTCCATGATAAGGACGAGGAGAAGAAATGGAAGGACCTTTGTGAGGATATCAGGATAAGTCCTGTTTATGCAACGGGTCCCGTGGCCTTCAGGAATGAGATCGAGAATCACAGATACACCCATATCTTCGTGTGGGAGAGGGATTTTGAAGGTCTGTATGATATTCTTGCATCGACGATGGTTGAGGATATCACATACATAATCACCGATTACGGCCATGTGTGCGGTGATTTCGGAAATTGCAGGCTTTTGAGAAAACCGATATCCTGTCTTAACATAGTGGAGGTCCTTAACGGTGAATGGAAGCGCAGGGATTATGAGAGGACAAGAAGTACCGAGCGCTTCATCTTCCCCGAGGCAAGAGTTCTCGTGGTTGATGACAGTCTTGTAAATCAGAAGGTTATGTGTTCCCTGCTGGGCGATTTCGAAATATATGCCAAGACCGCATCTTCGGGCCGCGAGTGTCTGGAAATACTTAAGGACTATGTGTTTGAACTTATTCTGCTTGACCAGAGGATGCCGGAGATGGATGGTGTTGAAACCTTAAGAAGGATAAGACAGATACCCGGAAGGAATGCCAGACTACCGATACTCTGTATTACTGCGGAACTTGGAAGGGATGTAAGGGAGAAGCTTATTGACACAGGTTTTGATGACTATATTGCCAAGCCTGTTAAGGATTATCACCTTGGAAGACTGTTAAGGCGGTATCTGCCTGAAGAGATGGCTGTCATAGTTACCGAGGAGGCCGAGGGTGAGGTTATGGAATCCGTTAAGGAAATGAATAAGGGACCTGAGCCGGATCCTACTGTGATCGACATTCAGAGGGGTATTTCAAATGTCGGAGGAAGCGAGGATGTATACCTGTCAGTCCTCAATACCTACTACAGTGAAGGAATAGACAAGCTTGCCTGTGTACCGGAACAGTTTATGGATGGTGATATAAACCTCTTTACAACCAATGTTCATGCCCTTAAGTCTGCTTCAGCTTCGGTAGGAGCTGTCAATATTTCGGAGAAGTTCAAGGCACTTGAATTTGCCGGCAAGGACAATAACAGGAAGTTTATCGAGGAGAACTTAGATCCAACACTCCGAAGCTTTGATGAGCTTCTTAAGAAAGTAAAATCACTCCTCGTTGAGAAGAGTGCATTTGAAGGCGATGAGGAAGCAGAGGATTCACTAGGAGAACTTGAGCTTGAGATACTGGATGCCGAAGTAATGACCGATTTGCAACAAAGCCTCAATAATGTTAATCTTAAGAAGTGTGAGGAGATCATTAATGATCTGTCCTGCCGCAACTTCGGCGGAGAAATAAATGCAAACATAAAGAAAATGAAGGATGCTTACGACATGTTTGATTACCAGACCGTTAAGGATGTGGTAGTCACTGTAATAAATTCTATTAAAGGAGAAAAGTGATGAGTAAAGTATATGATAAGCTGATGAAATGTTATGAATCAATTAAGGACAGGATCCCTCTTGAGCCCAAGGTGGCAATAGTATTGGGATCGGGGCTTGGTGATTACGGCAATGAGATAAAGACCGTAGGAACCCTGCCTTACAGCGAAATAGACGGATTTCCTGTCTCTACCGTGCCGGGTCATAAGGGACAGTTCATATTCGGTTATGTCGGTGATGTACCGGTAGTCTGCATGCAGGGTCGTGTTCACTATTATGAGGGTTATGACATTTCCGATGTTGTCCTTCCGACAAGGCTTTTGCACCTGATGGGAGCCAAGGCCCTTTTCCTTACCAATGCATCCGGCGGGATCAACTTAACCTTTGGCGCGGGTGACTTTATGATGATAACTGATCACATTTCGCTGTTTGCCCCCAATCCTTTGATTGGACAGAATATTGAAGAGCTGGGAACCAGGTTCCCTGATATGAGCAGTGTATATGATAAGGAGCTGTGCGATATCATCAGATCGACAGCATGGGATCTTGATATAAACATCAAGGAGGGCGTCTATGCCCAGCTTACGGGCCCGTCATTTGAATCACCTGCCGAGATCAGGATGCTGAAGACATTGGGAGTTGATGCTGTCGGGATGAGTACAGTTGTTGAAGCGATAGCAGCCAATCACTGCGGTATGAGGATATGCGGAATATCATGCGTATGTAATCTGGCCGCAGGGCTGTCGGAGAATCCTCTTACGCATGAAGAGGTACAGGCAGCTGCCGCAGAAGCTGCCCCCAAGTTCAAAAAGCTGGTTACGGAATCGGTACTGCGCTTTGCGAATGTACTATAGGATCAGGATTTCGGAGTATTTCAAGATGAAGATGAGATTACTGAATGTCATAAGCCTGGTACTTATGACATTTGCTTTGACAGGCTGTGGCAAGGGGATTGACATTGCCTTTATAACCGATATGGGTACGGTCTACGACGGGTCATTCAACCAGGGAACATATGAAGGTGTTCTTAAATTTACCGAGGAAACCGGTAAGACCAGCAAGGTTTACGAGCCGGACGGAGCGACAAGTGATGAGTACCTTAAGAATATAAAACAGGCCGTAAAGGATGGTGCTGACGTGATCGTCTGCCCCGGTTACCTCTTTGAGGAAACAATTTTCAAGGCCCAGGATAAATACCCCAAGGTTGAGTTCATACTTGTTGACGGTCAGCCGCATAATGAGGATGGCAGCGACTATACGATAGAAGACAATACAATGCCGATAGTGTTTTCCGAGGAACAGGCCGGTTTTCTTGCGGGTTATGCTGCTGTAAGGGACGGAAACACCGAGCTTGGCTTTATGGGCGGAACCAACCAGGATTCGGTGATCAGGTTCGGCTACGGATTTGTTCAGGGGGCCGATTATGCAGCCATAGAGATGGGAACAAATGTCAGGATCAGGTACTGCTACGCAAATACATTCCTGGAAAACGATGATGTAAAGAGCATGACATCTGCATGGTATAAGGGAGGCACACAGGTGATCTTTGCCTGCGGAGGAGCCATGGGCAAGTCGGTGTTTGCAGCCGCTGAGGAAAACGGCGGTAAGGCAATAGGCGTAGATATAGATCAGAGCACAGTTTCCGAGACCATCATCACATCTGCCAAAAAGGAACTGGGCAATGCGGTATATCAGGGCCTTGCCAATTACTACGACGGCACCTTTACAGGAGGCACTCTTTATGAGATGGATGCTGCCA
>JBGUQP010000525.1:0-4276 GCA_045131145.1 Lachnospiraceae bacterium
GGGTGAGGGAACCCTATGACAACGAGGAACGTCTGATAATAAGATCCCTTAAGGATGTTGATTCTTATGCCGACCATCCTTACATGAATGCCGAGGCAGTGACGCAGAGGCTGATAAATGAGATAGATGACGGCAGGTATGATTTTATCCTGTGCAATCTTTCGAATGCCGATACGGTCGGACACACCGGTAATATGAAGGCGACAAAAAAGGCCCTCCGGGGGCTTGACAAATGCCTTGAAGCCATCATGGAGGTGGTTAAGGACACGGGAAGCACGATGCTTGTATGCTCAAGCCACGGTAAGGTCGAAGAGATGTATGATGAAGAGGCTCAGGCCCCCCTTCTGAAGAATACGATGAACCCTGTGCCATGCGTACTCGTTGACGATACAAGACAGTTAAGGCTCAAACCGGTAGGGTCCATGGCGGATATAGCACCGACCCTGCTTGAACTGATGGGACTTCCCATCCCTAAGGAGATGACCGGAAAGTCACTCATAATTCATTAATATTTTACAAAAATTAGTTGATAAAAGGGTCCGAATTTATTAAAATATTACTTGGGTGAATGCGGGGGTTACAATCCGCCTTCCACCGTAAAATACTTTATATGGAGGACACTATTTATGAATGTTTACACCGGCGACAAGATCAGAAATGTCGTACTGCTCGGCCACGGCGGCTGCGGTAAGACCACCCTGGTCGAGGCTATGGCTTACCTTTCGGGAGTCACAACAAGAATGGGTAAGGTAAGCGACGGAAATACCATCAGTGATTATGACAAGGAAGAGCAGAAGAGGCAGTTCTCGATAAGCACATCGGTTATTCCCATCGAGTGGGAAGGAAATAAGATAAATGTCTTTGATACCCCCGGTTATTTCGATTTTGTAGGTGAAGTAGAGGAAGCGGTGGCAGCCGCTGCCGGAGCCATCATTGTCGTAAACGGCAAGGCAGGTATCGAAGTAGGTACGGAGAAGGCATGGGAGATGTGTGACAAGTACAATCTTCCCAGGATCATCTTCGTTACCGATATGGACGTTGACAATGCCAGCTTCAGGCAGGTGGTTGAGGACCTTACAGCCAAGTACGGCAAGAAGATCGCACCCTTCCATCTCCCCATAAGAGAAGACGAGAAGTTCGTAGGATACGTTAACGTTGTATCAGAGAATGCATATAAGTGGGGCGCTGACGGTAAGGCTGTCGAATGCGATATTCCCGATTATAACAAGGAATATCTTGAGAAATACCGTGATATCCTCATGGAGGCTGTTGCCGAGACCAGCGAGGAGTTCATGGAGAGGTACTTCGGCGGCGAGACCTTCTCGGAGGATGAGATAAGGGCAGCCCTCAAGGCCAATATAAACGACGGAAGCATAGTTCCGGTAACCTGTGGTTCATCGGTTCTCTGCCAGGGTGTTTATACCCTCATCGATGATATAATCAAGTACTTTAAGAGCCCCGATACCAGGTCTATCGCAGGTATCAATGTTAAGACCAACGAGATATTCGAGGCCAATTATGATTTCAGTAAGCCCAAGTCAGCCATCATCTGGAAGACTATCGTTGATCCCTTCATCGGTAAGTATTCACTTATCAAGGTATGCTCGGGTGTTATCAAGGCTGATGATGTTCTCTACAACAACGACAAGGACGTGGAAGAGAAGATAAGCAAGCTCTATGTTCTCCGCGGAAACAAGCCCATTGAAGTTAAGGAGCTTCATGCAGGCGATATCGGTGCCATTGCCAAGCTTACGGCAGCACGTACGGGTGATACCCTGTCTACCAAGGCTACGACCATCCAGTATGCACGTACCGAGATAAGCAAGCCGTACACGGCAATGAGATATAAGGCTAAGAACAAGGGCGATATCGATAAGATCTCAGGTGCCCTTCAGAAGATGATGAATGAAGACCTTACTCTTAAGAATGTCAATGATGCCGAAAACAGGCAGACACTTCTCTACGGTATGGGCGACCAGCATCTTGAGATAGTAGCCAGCAAGCTCCAGAATGAGTACAAGGTTGAGATCGAGCTTATGGAGCCCAAGGTTGCTTACCGCGAGACCATCAAGAAGACCAGCGATGTTGATGCCAAGTATAAGAAACAGTCAGGCGGTCACGGCCAGTACGGTCACGTTAAGATGAAGTTCGAGCCCTTGGGCGATATGGATAAGGCTTTCGAATTCGAGCAGATAGTTGTCGGCGGTGCGGTTCCCAAGAACTACTTCCCGGCTGTTGAGAAGGGTCTTGCAGAATCAGTCCTTAAGGGACCCATGGCTGCATATCCCGTTGTTGGCGTTAAGGCCATCCTCTATGACGGATCATATCATCCGGTTGACTCTTCCGAGCAGGCCTTCAAGATGGCTACGATCCAGGCCTTCAAGAAGGGCTTCATGGAGGCAGGTCCCATCCTGCTTGAGCCTATCGCTTCCCTTAAGGTTACTGTTCCGGATGAATACACCGGTGATGTAATGGGTGACCTTAACAAGAGGCGCGGACGGGTTCTTGGTATGAACCCCATAGGCGGAGGCAAGCAGGTTGTTGAGGCCGAGATCCCGATGACCGGACTCCACGGCTACTGCACGGTGCTTCGTTCGATGACCGGCGGCCGCGGTGTGTATGAATACGAGTTCTTACGCTATGAGCAGGCTCCTTCGGATGTACAGGAGAAGGAAGTTGCCGCAAGGGCAAGCAAGCTGACTGACGAGGGCGGCGAGGACTGAGATATAAAACAATAACAGAAGGAACCAGGGAGCCGGGCAGTTGCCCGGCTCTTATTTTATGAAAAAAATAATCTTTTGCTGTTGACGCATACAATATTATATGATATATAATATTATGCCAGCAATGATACAGAAAGGAGTATAATATGACTTATCAATTAACAGCACCATTACTGGATGCCTGCGTGCTGGGGATAGTAAGGAACGAGGATTCATACGGGTACACACTTACGCAGAAGGTCCGTCAGGTTGTTGATATATCCGAATCCACCCTGTATCCGGTACTTAGGCGTCTTCAGAAATCGGGCTATCTTACAACATACGATGCACCCTTTCAGGGAAGGAACAGGAGATATTACGCGATCACGGGGGAGGGCAGGGATATCCTTAACTTCTATGCGAAAGAATGGAACGAATATAAGAATAAGATCGATGAACTCATATCGGGAAGTACGGAGGGAGGAAGCGATGAATAAGGAAACTTTTTTGAAGGAGCTTGAGAAGAGGCTTCGCTACATCCCTGCCGAGGACAGGGCGGATGCCATCGAATACTATGAGGGCTATATACAGGATATGGAACTTGCCGGGGATGAGGATGTTGTGAGTAAGCTTGGAACCCCTAAGGAGGTTGCTAAGATCATCCTGGATGAATGTACGAATAAGCACATCGACAGGGCCAATGAACAAAAGACGGTCAAGAGTAGGGCCACTGTGGCATGGCTGTCCGTATTGGGAATCCTGTCGCTGCCGCTATCCCTTCCGCTGGCAATTGGGGTAATTGCAGTAGTACTGGCATTGGCAGTTGCAGGCCTGGCCGTTGTCATATCCCTTATAGCAGCTGCTGTCGGAATTGCAGTGGGTGGTGTGGCATCGATCTTCTGGGGCTTTTTTGTACCGGGAATAGGCCAGAAGCTCTTCACAATAGGAACAGGACTGGTACTTACCGGCGGAGCGGTCCTTATATGCCTTCTGATCGGTGGGATGATAAAGGGAACAAGATCGGTAATGTACAGGAAACGCGACGGAAGTCATGATGATAAAGATATCTGATCTTACAGGGATCTGAAATTAAGGAGGAAATAAGATGAGCAGAGGTAAAATAATTGCAATGGTAGTAGCTGCAGTAATGGTGGTTTCCGGAGTAAGCATGCTGATAATCGGTCTGACCGTGGGTGCTTCTCCGATCATAAGTATCGGCAACAGGAATGCGGCTGACGGAACAGGGATAAAAACGGTAAGCGATACCGTGGAACTGGATGACTACGACAAGGCGGAAATAGATGTATCTTCGATCGATGTGATAATAGAGTATGGAACCGGATACAGTCTTGAATATGTGGTACGCGAGGGGAGAGAACCGGCAGTTATGGTAAAGGGTGGTAAGTTAAGCATGAAGCAGCCGTCCCAGAGTTCTTTCTTCGTGTTTGATTTCAGAAACATCACAGATTATGAGCATGAGTACTATAAGCTTACAATACCCAAGGAGTGCAAGAGGCTCGATCTTGACCTTGAGGCATCATCGGCCGATATTTCGGTGAATGGTGTGAACATAG
>JBGUQP010000526.1:0-3048 GCA_045131145.1 Lachnospiraceae bacterium
AGCTACACTTTTACTCATTATAAAATGCGAGGATAGCTCTTGTTTACTGGCTTTCCTCGCATTTAGACTGTCAAAGATGGGATTATATTACACGCCTCCCCGTGTGTCAACGATTATTTTCAGATAACGGCGAAGTAGTCACGGCCTTCGATCACCCCGTCGGTGATATCGATCTTCACGGGCTTCGACTCGCCGGGCTCAAGATAAACCTTATCGAAGCCCGCCAGTACTTTAGGCGGCTCGTCTGCCTTGCCTTTCATATATACAAGAACCGAGACCTTGCCGGCGCAATTACCTGTATTCTTTACCGTAACATTGTATGCGGATGATTCTGCATCCACAGTACCGCCTTCGCATTCAAAGGTCGTATAGGATAAGCCGTAACCGAAGGGGAACATGGGCTCATAGCCGTATTTATCTACAAAGCGGTATCCCACGAATATACCATCCTTATACTCAACCCTGTCCTTCAGACCGTATTCACCGATCGCATGGGCACCGCACTGGGACAGGTCCTTATAGAAGGTCTCGGGCAGCCTTCCCGAAGGATTTACATCACCGAAGAGAACTTCAGCTATGGCCGTGCCGCCTTCCATACCGCCGTACCATCCCCACACAAGTGCATGGGCATCATCGATCCACTCACCCACATCCTGCATGCTTCCCGCAGTAAGAACAATGACTGCATCGGGACGTATCTTAAGGAGTTCCTTAATGAGGATATCCTGCTCATAAGGAAGCTTTATGTCCACCCTGTCATCACCCTCGCTGTCGTGACCGGGCACGTGGTCGGAACCTCCGACGAAGATAACATTCTCGTACTCTTTGGCAAGCTCTAAGGCCTCATTCCGAAGCTGTATCCTCAATTCCTTCATTCTCGCATCGGCTTCTTCATTGCTTCCGACACGGACAAAGTCAAGATCAAGCGATCTCTCCTGCCATTTCTCTTCATCATTGCCCCTGAAGATGTCGCATGAATAGCCCTTGGCATATTTAACTTCGGTATTGCCTCCGAGCAGCTTCTTGATACCCATAAGGGGTGATATCTCATAAAGTGCCTTTATCTCGGCACTTCCGCCGCCAAGGGCATGAAGCTTCTCGGCATTCTCGCCTATGACAAGGAGCTTCTTTATCTTCTTATCAAGCGGAAGAACTCCCTTGTCATTCTTAAGGAGGACAACCGACTCCTCCGCAACCCTAAGGGCCTTCTCCCTGTGTCCGGGTGTATTGTAGGCACCCGTCTTTCTCTCGCCGTCGAGCATGTTAAGCCTGTTCATAAGGATAAGACAGTGCTCTACCTTCTTATCGATCAGTTCCTCGCTTATCTTCCCCTCCTCAACGAGCTTCTTAAGAGGATTGGCCAGATAATACTCGTCAAAATCAGGCGTCACGGACATCTCCACATCAAGGCCTGACTTCGCAGCTTCCTCAGTGTCATGAATAGCTCCCCAGTCGGAAACGACAAGGCCGTCAAAGCCCCACTCATCACGCAGCACATCGTTTAAATAGTGGGTGTGCTGAGAACCGAACTTACCGTTTATCCTGTTGTATGAACCCATAAGCGAATACACTCCACCGCGCCTTACAACATCATAGAAGGCGGGCATGTATATCTCCCTGAGGGCTTCCTCATCAACTATGGTATCAACCTTAAGCCTGTCGGTCTCCTGGTTATTGGCCAGGAAATGCTTAACACAGGCCGCAACATCATGCTGCTGGACGCCCTTAACATACTCAACCGCAAGTTCCTTGGTAAGATATGGATCCTCCGAAAAATACTCGAAGTTCCTTCCGCAAAGAGGCGACCTCTTTATATTTACACCGGGGCCTAAGATAACATCCTTGCCGCGTCCCCTTGCCTCTTCTCCGAGCACGCTTCCCGTCTCAAATGCGAGCTCCCTGCTAAATGTAGCCGCGAGAGCGGAATTACATGGCAGATAAGTCACGTAATCATCCGAATAATTGATCTTATCCCAGCTATCGGGGTTAAACTCAAGCCTTACACCCATGGGGCCGTCCGAAAAAACAAGCGGAGGAATATTTAAGCGCTCAACGCCCGCGGTCTTAAAGAATTCCGCTCCATGTATCATCTTAAGTTTCTCATCGAGTGTGAGTGATTTTACCAGTTCCTGAATTTTCTCGTTAGTGATCATATAACCTCCCTGCTAACTTTATTCGATAAATTACAGCATTACAACATTGCTTCTTTAAAAATTCCGGTTATTAAATTATTCTTCTTGTTTTTGGAGATTCTTAATCTCCTTCGTCAACGCTTTATTTTATCGTGCAGTTAATTAATTCCGCATTTTTTCTGTTCAGGCTGAACTTATTTTTCTTTAATGTCCATTGAATGGGCTTTCCCCTGTTCAGTGCACTCAGGCGGACATTATTTAGCGTGAGATTCCCCGTCAGCGTATGAGTCTTTCCCGTGAAGGAAAGGCTGTAGCCGCTGCCATCAATCGTCAGCGCTTTATACCTGTTTTTGATGGGAAACCTGAGCGCTGCGCCGATGTCCACATCGCCCAAAAGACGAATCGTGTATTCCGCGGAGGAATTCTTTGCTTTATTGATCGCGTTGATCAGATCCGCCCAGGCAGCATAAGTTTTGCCGTCCATCGCAAGCTTCATCGGATAGATGAAGACCTTGCCGGATTTTGTATAGAGACCGTAGTTATATTCCCCGTCCTCCACGGGAGGCACCGCAGCGCTGATATCGATGACCTCCTCCAGAGCCGTCTGCTTGCTTGCAAACAGTTGCATATTCTCCAAAGTCTTATCCGATTCCAGACAGACATATCCCACAGGCTCTCCGGAAAGCTTAATGGGCTTAAAGCCCTCCTTCAGCTCGATCACGCCGCCTAATCCGAAAAGCTGCTTTTTAATATTGACCTGGGCGCCCTTTTCAACGATCAGCCGTCCATCCGCACCGACAGTAAGATTATTCACCGTAAGGGATTTTTTTACCGTCAATGTGCCGTCTATCACCAGCTCTCCGAATCCGCTGAGGGTGGTAACTAAGACCTCTCCCTCTATTGTGCAGGACCTCTT
>JBGUQP010000527.1:0-5811 GCA_045131145.1 Lachnospiraceae bacterium
AAGAAGAGTCACAGCATATACCGGCTGAAGTATATAATGATCCTTTCGGTCCTTCTTCTTTTAGTCATACTCAACCTTGCGTATATGGCTTTTTCCCTCCTGCTTGATGCTTCGGTAGTCTTCTACGGTATAGGCGGTGCCCTCATATGCTTTTCCGTGCGTACCTTTGTTCCCAGAAGCCTTATGATACTCTCGATAGGACGGGCGGTTGACGACATGAACGAGGGACTTATCCTCTTTGATGTAAATAATAACTGTATTTACGCCAACGCCTTCTGCAGGAGTCATTTCCATGAGCATTTAAGGGACTTCAGGCTTGACAACGAGCCTCTCGCAGATGTGATGAAGGAGGTTTCAAAAGGCAATACCACTGTTGATTATATAAAACAGAGCAAGAACCTCATACTGAATTATTTCCGGATCAAATACAATCCCATGACAGATAACAAGGGACGCCCCATCGGCGCTTCCTTCCTTATAGAAGATACCACGGAGGAAGTACGCTATCTTAAGGAAATAAACGATGCCAGGAATAATGCCGACAAGGCAAATAAGGCCAAGTCAACCTTCCTTGCCAATATGTCCCACGAGATACGTACCCCCTTAAATTCAATCCTTGGGATGAACGAACTATTACTAAGGGCCGTCGATGACGAACAGCTCAGGGAATATATCACCAATATTAGCGTAGCCGGTGAAACCCTGCTTGGCCTCATAAATGACATACTTGACTTTTCCAAGATCGAAGCAGGACGTACAGAGATAAACCCTCATGAATATGATCCCTATAAGATACTCAGGGACTGCTACTATTTCTTCGCCCAGGCCGCCCAGAAGAAGGACCTGTACATCCATATAATATGTGATGAAACCCTTCCTTCAAGCCTCTATGGCGATCCCAAGCTTATCAGCCAGGTCCTTACCAACGTGGTATCCAATGCGATAAAATATACCGAGGAAGGCGGAGTAACACTGGATATGACCTACGATACAACCGGCCGGGATACGATAGACCTCATTGTCGATATCTCGGATACGGGGGTCGGTATAGCCGAAGAAGATATGCCTCTTCTGTTCGATTCATTTAAGAGGGTCAACGAGATTAAGAATGCTTCTATACAGGGTACCGGCTTAGGTCTTGCCATAACCAGGGATCTTTGCAATCTTATGGAAGGTGACATACATGTACACAGCGAAGTAGGTAAGGGAAGCCGCTTCACTATCGTACTGCCCCAGAAGGTTGTCAATCACGCTCCCATCGGTCCCCTTGCCAACCCTCAGGCGATCAACCGGAAGGAATATAAGGAATCCTTTAAGGCTCCCGACGCTCATATACTTATAGTTGATGATATTTCGGTAAATCTTATGGTTGCAGAAGGCCTTCTCAAGCCTACTCAGGTTAAGATCGACAAGGCAATGAGCGGGGATGATGCCATAGAACTGTGTATGCGCAAAAAGTACGATCTTATCCTTCTTGACCACAGGATGCCGGAAAAGGACGGTATAGAAACCTTCGGTATCATTTCTGTTGAGGGTAAGAATACCGAGACACCCGTTATAATGCTGACAGCCAATGCTATAAGCGGGATGGATGAAGAATACAGGCGGTTAGGCTTTGCCGATTATATAACCAAGCCAATTAATCCCACGCAGCTTGAAGAAGTCCTTTTAAAACATCTCCCGGGAAATAAGGTTAAGCATTGATATGAAGGTTACGGCAGTAATTGCGGAATACAATCCCATCCATTCGGGTCACATAAAACACCTTGAAGCCGCACGTAAGGATACGGACGCTGATTTTATCATTTCTGTGATGTCGGGTGATTATGTCCAAAGGGGCTGTCCCGCTGTCATATCCAAGTATGAGCGCACAAAAGCCGCCCTTATGGCCGGCGCCGATCTGGTCCTTGAACTCCCCCTCCCCTATTCAACGGGTTCTCTTGAATATTTTGCCAGGGGTGCGGTATCACTCATACAGAAAACAGGTATTGCCGGCTGTATCTCCTTCGGCTCCGAATGCGGAGATATCTCACTGCTTAAAGAATCCGCATACCTTACACACATATCCGGTGACGGACACAATGACAGGCTAAGGGCTCTCCTTGCTAAAGGAGTCAGTTATTCAAATGCAGTAAACTCTATATCCGATCTCCCTGCAGACATCGAAAAGATCTTAAAAACCCCGAATAATCTTCTGGCTGTTTCCTATATAAAAGCAGCACAAGACTTTTCATTTGACTGTGAATTCCACACCATGAAGCGGGCGGGGGCTGCTTATCATGACGATTCGGCCGGTGCGGTATCCTCCACCGCCATCAGAAAAGATATACTTAATGAACGTGATCTGAGCCGGTATACCGGCATCAGTATCTCCAATGATACAGATGCTCCCCCCTGTCCATATAGTTTCCTTGATGGCAGGATGTCCGATGAAATAAGGGATTCACTCCTTGATTACCTTGAGGATGCTCCCCCCCTGTGTGAGGATGACTTTTCCCTTCTGCTCTTCTATAAGCTTCAGTCTCTGTGTGAAGGACATGACACGTCTGAGGCTTTAGAAAACCTTACATCCTATCTTGATGTATCATCCGCTCTGGCTGGCAGGATCATAAACAGATATGTGCATGCTCTGTCATTCTCCGGCCTGTGTGATACGCTTAAAAGCAGGGACTTAAACCGTTCAAGAATAAACCGTGCCCTGCTGCACATACTTCTTGATATTAAAAAGGCCCATGTGGATGAGTATGTGAAGGACGGATACAACTATTATATTAAACCTCTTGGGTTTAGGAAAAATGCCTCCGATCTTCTGCATGCTATAAAGAAAGAAGCCGGGATTCCTCTTATTTCAAAGAACGCCGATGCGGCAAAGGTACTAAAAAGCCATTACATGACAGAACCCTGCCTTAATACCGGGGAAACCGCTTTACCTTCCACACTAACCTCCTCAGAAAGAGCGATACGTATGCTAAATGAAGGGATAAGGGCGTGCGATCTGTACAATAAAACCGCCTGCACCATGTGCAGACGGCCGTTCATATCCGAGTACGAAAGATCTCCGGTTGTTCTGTAAATCCGGACAAAAGATCCTTGGCTGTTCGTCAGTTCTTAAAGCTGTGTACCGGAGCCGGAATACGTCCGCCCCGGTTGACAAAGGCTTCACATGAGAACTTATTCACAGGCATTACAGGTGCATATCCGAAGAGACCTCCGAATTCAATCCTGTCCCCCACTCCCTTACCGACTGCCGGTATAAGCCTCACTGCAGTTGTCTTCTGGTTTATCATTCCTATTGCCATCTCATCGGCTATTATACCTGCGATCGTTGTTTCCGGTGTATCACCGGGGATAGCTATCATATCAAGTCCGACCGAGCATACACAGGTCATCGCTTCAAGCTTCTCAAGTGTCAGGGCCCCCGCTTCCGCAGCATCTATCATTCCCTGATCCTCACTTACGGGAATTAAGGCTCCGGATAATCCGCCCACATATGATGACGCCATAAGTCCCCCCTTCTTAACCTGATCGTTAAGGAGGGCAAGTGCTGCAGTTGTTCCGGGCGCACCCGCATGTTCAAGTCCTATCTCGCATAATATATCCGCTACAGAATCACCTACCGCGGGTGTCGGTGCAAGTGATAAGTCGACAATACCGAAGGGAACATTAAGCCGCTTCGATGCTTCCCCTGCAACCAGCTGACCGACACGGGTTACCTTAAAGGCCGTTTTCTTTATGGTTTCACACAATACCTCAAAGGACTTTCCCCGTACCTTCTCTATGGCATTCTTTACAACTCCCGGACCGCTGACACCGACATTTATAATGGCATCGGCTTCCGTTACCCCGTGGAAGGCTCCTGCCATAAATGGGTTATCATCCGGCGCGTTACAGAAAACCACCAGTTTGGCGGGGCCCAATGATCCCGTCCCCTCGCTCTTCTCGGCTGCCTCCTTTATTATATGTCCCATAAGGCGGACAGCATCCATATTTATCCCGGTTTTGGTCGAGCCCAGATTTACCGAGCTGTTTACACGGTCTGTTTCGGCAAGCGCTCTCGGGATCGATCTTATTAACATCTCCTCAGCAGGAGTCATACCCTTGGATACCAGGGCCGAATATCCTCCGAGCAGGTTCACTCCGACCTTCTTTGCAGCTTCATCAAGAGTCATAGCTATCTTGACAAAGTCATCTTCGCTCTTACATGCAGAAGCTCCTACCAGGCCTATGGGTGTTACTGATATTCTCTTATTTACGATCGGGATACCGAATTCCTTCTCTATCTCCTTACCTACAGCAACAAGATTCTTAGCCTTATCGGTTATCTTGTTGTAGATATTTTCTCTCAGCTTATCAAGGTCATCCGTCATGCAGTCGATCAGGCTTATTCCCATTGTAATGGTTCTTACATCAAGGTTCTCCTTCTCGATCATGGCATTTGTTTCGTTTACTTCAAATATATTGATCATTTTTACCACCTGACTTATAGGATAATAATTTAGACACGATGCATGCTGTTGAATATCTCTTCCCTCTGGCATCTTATCACAACGCCGATCTCCTCGCCTATCTGGGCCAGTTCATCAGAGATATCTCCAAAGGGCTTGCTTGAGTCGTTCATATCTACGATCATCATCATATTGAAATAGTCCTGGACTATGGTCTGGGATATATCCAGAATATTTATCCTGTTGTTTGCAAGGTAGGTACATACCTTGGCGATTATGCCTACCGTATCCTTACCCACTACCGTAATTATTGTTTTTTTCATAATTCTCCTCCCGGTTATTCCATATATTTTAAACCGCAACAGCTTCGCTTATCAGGTCTCTTGAAGCTACTCTTATCCTGAAATCATCAGGCTTATATTCATTATCGCTCATAAGCACTTCCAGGCGGACGGTTTCATAAGCAAGCTCCGCAAGGTTATTTTCCTTGCTGAGATGTCCCAAAAATACAGTTTTTAACTTGTCATGCAGAAGCCTTGACAGAAGCCTTCCTGATGTTTCGTTTGACAGATGTCCCTTATCGGACAGTATCCTGCATTTAAGCTGGTAGGGATACTTGCCTACCTGAAGCATGTTGACATCATGATTGGCTTCCAGCAAAAGAGCATCCACTCCGAAAAAACTGTCAACTATATAGTCCGTGTATTTGCCAAGGTCAGACAGGACTCCCACCGATTTATCACCCGAACCTATCCTGTATGCCACCGGATCGGCTGCATCATGGCTTATCCTTACCGGATTTACCTTAAGATCATTTACCGAAAATGCCTTATCCGCTTCAATCTCCTTAAACAGACCGTCCGGTATCTTCCCAAGGTACTTCATGTTCCTGATGGCCTCGATGGTTCCGCGTGTCCCATACATTGGTATCCCGTACCGTCTTGACAGGACTCCCAGTCCCGCAACATGATCGGAATGCTCATGAGTGATAAGGATACCGTTTAGTTCCTCCGGTTTAATTCCTATCTGGTTAAGTCCTTCCTCGATCCTCTTCCCGCTTATTCCGGCATCCACGCACAGGTGGGTGTTATCCGAGCCAACGTAGATGCAGTTACCGCTGCTCCCGCTGGCTATTGAACATAATCTCATTATACTCTCCCCTTTTTGTTATATCTTCCCTTCATGCTTTCTAAGATCCGGTCATAAGGAATCCACCGCTTCGCGGTACCCCTTATGCATTTTTCCATAAATCTTTCTCAGATCCGGTCATAAGGAATCCACCGCTTCGCGGTACCCCTTATGCATTTTTCCATAAATCTTTCTCAGATCCGGCATAAGGACTCCGTCTGCTTCGCATCCACCTCAT
>JBGUQP010000528.1:0-3153 GCA_045131145.1 Lachnospiraceae bacterium
ATAGATGATCTTATCTCGGAGATCAGGAAGGAAACGGAGAAACATAATAAGGTCCTCGTAACGACTTTGACCAAGAGGATGGCGGAAGACCTTACCGATTATCTTAAAGAAGTGGGCATCAGGGTCAAGTATCTGCATTCGGATGTAGACACTCTTGAGAGGGCACAGATAATCAGGGATATGCGCCTTGATGTTTTCGATGTGCTGGTCGGTATCAACCTCCTAAGAGAGGGACTTGATATCCCGGAGATATCCCTGGTGGCGATCCTTGATGCCGATAAGGAAGGTTTCCTGCGTTCGGAAACGTCGCTTATCCAGACTATAGGTCGTGCGGCCAGGAATGCGGAAGGTCATGTTATCATGTATGCCGATATGATGACGGATTCCATGAGGCATGCCATAGATGAAACGAACAGACGCCGCAGGATACAGAGTGAATATAATGAAGAGCACGGCATAACGCCCCAGACCATCAAGAAGGCGGTTAGGGATCTTATTTCAATCTCCAAGGAGATCGCGAAAGAGGAGATGCGGTTTGAGAAGGATCCCGAGTCGATGGATGATAAGGAGCTTGATAAGCTCATTAAGCAGGTAGAGAAGCAGATGAAGAAGGCTGCGGCCGATCTTGACTTTGAATCGGCGGCCATGCTGAGGGATAAGATGATGGAACTTAGAAAACTAAGGTTTTCAAGGGACTGACGGAGGTAAGATTTGAGCAGGATTTCGGTGGTTGTTCCCACCTTCAACGAATCGGAGAATGTGGGGAACCTTGTTAATCAGATAGATTATGCGTTAAGAGGGATCGAGTACGAGGTTGTCTTCGTTGATGACAGTACGGATAATACGCCCGAGGTTATTGAAGAGGTCATGAAGGAGAACCCCAATGTGCGTATGAAGCACAGGGTGGGGGAAACTGGGCTTGCGACGGCCGTTATCGAGGGATTTCGGATCGCGGCAGGTGACTATATAGCTGTTATGGATGCAGACCTTCAGCATCCTCCCAAGATACTTCGGTCCATGTATTATTGCCTTGAAACGGGAGTGGACTTCTGCGTGCCTTCGCGTTTTATTCCGGGCGGTTCGGACGGAGGACTGGGCCCGTACAGGAAGCTCGTATCCGGTGTCGCTAGGTATATAGGCAAGATACTCCTGCCCTGCCTTCGCAAGATCACGGATCCGACGAGCGGCCTGTTTATGTTCAGGAGGGAAGTAATAAGCAATGCGGACCTTCAGCCGATCGGGTGGAAGATACTTATAGAGGTTCTGGCGATGGGAACCTATAGGACGGTTGTTGAGATACCCTATAAGTTCCAGGCGCGTCCCGCCGGTGAGAGTAAGCTTACATCCAAGGTGACCATCGAGTACCTTGAGCAGGTAAGAGGGCTTATGAAGAGAGGAAAGAAGCAACAGGGAGTAAAGGTAATACGCTGGACCGAGAAGCGTATGAAGGCTGCGGAGAAATAATATGGTTTTCAGTTCTGTCGTTTTTTTGTGTTTCTTTTTACCGGTAATGATATTGGTGTATTATGCGCTTCCGGGGATGCTTAAGAATGTATGGCTTCTCATCGGAAGCCTGTTTTTCTATGCCTGGGGCGAGCCCGAATATATCTTTATCATGCTGGCTTCTATCGTCGGGAATTATGTATTCGGAATGCTCATCCATTTCTTTTCGCTCAGGGAAAGCGGGGCAGGTGAAACGAGGAACCGTCCCCCTGTTTCACTTTTCAAAAAGATCACACTCGTAGTGACTGTATTATACAATCTCGGTATTCTTTTCTATTTCAAGTATTTCAACCTTTTCATGGAGACAATAAACCAGATTTCGCATAAGGAAATAAACTGGGTGAAGGTTGCGCTCCCGATAGGAATTTCCTTCTACACCTTCCAGGGTATGTCTTATGTTATCGATGTGTACAGAAGTGAAGGACAGACGGACAGGAGCGGAAATACGGTTTCGATAGTCCAGAAGAATCCTATAAATCTTGCCCTTTATATTTCGATGTTCCCGCAGCTTATAGCAGGTCCCATTGTCCGGTATTCGGATATTAAGGATTATCTTAAGAAGAGAGTCACCAATGCCGACACCTTCACAAGGGGTGCGGAGAGGTTTATAGTCGGCCTTGCCAAGAAGGCGATCCTGGCCAATTCTATAGGTGAGGTGGCGGATAAGATTTTCAGTGCCGACCTTCAGTATATGGGTGTGCCGGTAGCCTGGCTGGGTGCCCTGTGCTATACCCTTCAGATATTCTTTGACTTTTCGGGTTATTCGGATATGGCGATAGGTCTTGGTAAGATCTTCGGGTTTGACTTTCTCGAAAACTTCAATTATCCCTATATTTCAAAATCGATCACAGAATTTTGGCGCAGGTGGCATATTTCCCTCTCGAGCTGGTTCAGGGATTATTTATATATCCCGCTTGGCGGAAACAGGAAGGGCAATGTATACGTGAACCTTCTTATCGTCTTCCTTGCGACCGGAATATGGCACGGTGCTGCATGGAGCTTCCTTATCTGGGGCCTGTGGCACGGACTCTTCATGCTTATAGAAAGATACTTCAGAAAGAGGGATAAGGCCAACCCCTTTGATAAGGTCCCGGCCGTGGTTAAATGGCTGTATGCCATGCTTGTTGTAATGCTCGGATGGGTCCTCTTTAAACTGGAGGATGTTCCCGAGACCCTTGCCTATATAGGGAAGATGTTCGGAGCCGGAGCCGGCGGATACACGGAATTCTCCGCAAGGTTCTATCTTGATAATAAGATGATCGTTCTTCTTATCATCGCGGTACTTGCTTGCATCCCCTGGAAGGAAGTCCTTAAAGGGCGGGCCCTGTCCGTATACACGGGATTTACGGATGCCGGCCCCGGTAAGGCCGCATGCATCATCCGCCGGGTGCTGCTGATCATGCTTTTGCTGATCAGTATGTTGTTTATTGTTAACTCTACGTATAATCCGTTTATATATTTTAGATTCTAAACAAACTGAGAGGAATACAATTTCGCAAGGAAGAAAATCATATTTTGGCGGCTTAAGTAAGCGGAGCTGAATACAATTTGGACGAGAGGAAAAGTGCTCCCCGACCGGAACTGTCCACGGCCTTGTGGCGTGGAAGCCCGCCGGCTTTGAGGCATCAGAGAAATCCGTAAGGATTTCTA
>JBGUQP010000529.1:0-5137 GCA_045131145.1 Lachnospiraceae bacterium
CGAGATTGATTCTCTTCTAAAATCCATAGAAGACATGGGGGATCCTACATCAGCTGCGGCCGGTGAGGAAGCTGATCTTGGTGACCTGATCGCGGATTCCGATGACAGTGAGATATCTGAGATCGGTGACCTGTTAGATAAAAATGATAATTATGAAGCCGTTGATCCCGGGGCTCTCAATAAAGCGGATGAAGAACTTCCTAACCTTCTGGATATAACCTCCGATGAAGAAGATGAGGAAGAATTGAGTCCCGCCGAAAAAAGGAAGAAGGCCAAAGAAGAAAAAAAGGCTGCCAAGGCGGCAGAAAAAGAAAGAAAGCGCAAGGAGAAGGAAGAGAAAAAGAACAGGAAGAAGGGTACACCAGATCCTGAACTTGAGGTCAAGACAGAAGAAGAGCTTACTCCCGAGGAAGCTGCACTTAAGGCTGATATGGATGAAGCACTTGCGGGGATGGAATTCAATGATATTCCCGAATATGAGGGCGTTGATCTTGAGGTTGTTGAGAAGGGTGATGAAGCCGCTTCGAGAAAGAAGCCCAAGAAAGGCTTTTTCGCACGGGTTATAGATGCCCTGACTGAGGTTCCCGGAGAGAACGATGAAGAACTTCCCAATGTATTTGCAGAGGAAACGGCCAAGGATATAGCTGCGGCCGGTGCTGTTGATAACGAGCAGATACTTAAGGAGATGGGTGACGAGGAAGAGGGCGGCAAGAAGAAAAAGAAGGAAAAGAAGCCCAAGAAGGAGAAGAAACCCAAAAAAGAAAAGCCCAAGAAAGAAAAGAAGCCAAGGGATCCGGAACTGTTTAAGATGCCGCGACTTCCCAAGAAGAAGGTTACACTTATTATGCTGTCGGCCCTGTCGGTGGGTATTCTTATCGGTATGGCAGCTATGGTTGTACCTTATTATACGGATATGGGCAATGCTTATACGGCCTTCGATGAAGGCAACTATCAGGCGTCATATATGGCTCTTACGGGTCACAGACTTAATGATGAGCAGCAGGAGCTTTATGATAAGAGTTTTATACTCTATAAGCTTGAGCAGAGGTTACGCTCATACAGGAACTATCTTAAGCTTGGAATGAGGATAGATGCGTTAAACGCTCTTATCCAGGGACTCGGAGAGGCTGATGAACAGCGTGAGAACGCGGCAAGACTGGGAGTATCCGCTCAGTTCAATGAGTATGAAAATGAGATAAACTCAGAGCTTACACGTACATTCTCCTTATCGCCCGGACAGGCAAGGACCTTCCTTGCTATCGGCGATTCCCAGACATATACGTGGGCACTGCATGATTATCTTGAGTCACCGCAGGATGCCGCAGGGGAGACGAATGAAGAAGTTTCAGAGCCTGAAGATACGGTCACAAATCCCGTGATCGAGGGCGAGGAATCGGAAATAGAGGACTAGGGAATTAAGATGATAGCAATAATTGATTATGATGCCGGTAATATAAAGAGCGTTGAGAAGGCACTTATGTATTTGGGAGCCGACACTGTACTGACAAGAGATCCCGAGGCAATAGAAAAAGCGGACAAGGTCATTCTGCCGGGGGTCGGTGCTTTCGGTGATGCCATGAGCAGGATCAGGGGATACGGCCTTGAAGAAGTGATCAAAAATGTGGTAAAAAAGGGAACTCCCTTTTTAGGTATATGCTTAGGTCTGCAGCTTATATTTGAAACATCGCAGGAGGCTCCCGGAGTGTCCGGCCTGTCACTGATTAAGGGGGATATACTTAAGATACCCAAGGGGGAATACGAGAAGATCCCGCATATGGGATGGAATTCCCTTCACCTTAAGAATGACGGACGGCTCTTTAAGGGAATAGATGAAGGAGCATATGTCTATTTTGTCCATTCGTATTATCTTAAGGCGGCCGAGGAGAAGGCAGTTACGGCCGAAACCGAATACAATACCTGTATTCATGCTTCGGTAGAGAAGGATAATATATTTGCCTGTCAGTTCCATCCTGAGAAATCCTCAAAGGTAGGACTTAAGATACTTAAAAATTTTATTGACATTTGATACGGAGACGGATATGTACACCAAGAGGATAATCCCCTGCCTGGACGTAAATAACGGAAGGGTGGTAAAGGGAACCAACTTTGTTAATCTAAGGGATGCCGGCGATCCGATAGAGGTAAGCAGGCTCTATGATGCATCGGGTGCCGACGAACTTGTTTTTCTTGACATTACCGCATCTTCGGATGCCAGAAACATAAAGACTGAACTTGTAAGGAAGATCGCAGAAACAATATTTATTCCTTTCACTGTCGGCGGCGGGATACGAAGCGTTGATGATTTCAGAATGATCCTTAGGGAGGGAGCCGATAAGGTTGCCGTTAATTCTGCTGCAATAATGGATCCCGATCTTATATCAAGGGCTGCCGACAAGTTCGGAAGCCAGTGCGTTGTTGTGGCTATAGACGCAAAACGCAGGGCAGATGGTAAAGGCTTTAATATATTCAAGAATGGCGGTCGTATAGATATGGGCATTGATGCCGTGGAATGGGCTATGAAGGCATGCAGGCTTGGAGCAGGTGAGATCCTGCTTACAAGCATGGACTGTGACGGGACCAAAAACGGATATGATATAGAGCTTACAAGGACTATTTCGGAGAATGTTGACATACCTGTTATCGCTTCCGGAGGGGCAGGAAGTATGGAACATTTTTATGAAGCCTTAACGGATGGCAGGGCAGATGCCGCTCTGGCAGCGTCTCTCTTCCACTACAGGGAGCTTGAGATCTCCGATCTGAAAGAGTATTTAAAAGGGAAGGGAGTACCGGTGAGATTATAATGGCAGCAATAGATAATGACTGGCTTAAACCGTTACAGGCCGAGTTCTCCAAACCTTATTACAGAAGACTGTATGAAACAGTACGACGGGAGTACACGCAGGGGGTTGTTTATCCGCCTGCAGATGATATTTTCAATGCATTTGCCTTAACACCTCTAAATAAAGTAAAGGTTCTTATTCTGGGACAGGATCCTTATCATGAGCCGGGACAGGCACACGGGCTGTCTTTTTCGGTAAAACCAGGTATTGATATTCCACCGTCACTTGTTAATATATACAAGGAACTTCATGATGATCTTGGCTGTTATATTCCGGATAACGGATATCTTGAGAAATGGGCAAGGCAGGGAGTTCTGCTGTTGAATACCGTACTGACGGTCAGGGCTCATGCGGCCAATTCCCATAAGGATATCGGTTGGGAGGAGTTCACTGATGCCGCAATAAGGGCGCTTAATGAGGAAGACAGACCGGTCGTATATATGCTGTGGGGGAAGCCGGCCCAGACCAAGATGAGCATGCTTAACAACAAAAAGCAGCTTGTCCTTACGGCACCGCACCCCAGTCCCCTCTCAGCCTACCGGGGATTTTTCGGATGCCGGCACTTCTCAAAGGCAAATGAATTCCTTAGGCAAAACGGGGTCGAGCCCATAGACTGGCAGATAGATAGTCTTGGGGTGGAGGATAAACAGTGAACACTAAAAATGCAAGGCTTGTGATGGCGATAGCCACGGTGATCGTTATAGTCATAGCCATAATAATGGGTGTATATTACGGTGTGAGTAATTCATCCGAGGCCAATAAGCTGGCAGATCTACTTATGACGGGCAACAAACATATGGATTCGGGTGATTATGCCACGGCAATTTCATATTATGATGACGCCTTAAATTATGAGCCTGAAAGTGAAGAGATTAAAAACGCAATATCGTACGCTTATATCAAACTGGCGGAAGGCAGTGAAAATTCAACCGAGGCGGTTGATTATTACCAGAAGTCTCTTTTATACAACAAGACCAACAAGAGCCCCTATTGGGGAATAGCCAATATCTATGAAAGCCTGGATGATGAGGACAACATGCTGGCCTCATTGCAGACCGGATATGACAATACCGGTGATGATTCCATGAGACAGAAGATCGAAGCTGTTGAGGAAGAGCGGGCCAGGATTAAAGCCGAGGAGGAAGCAAAGGCTGCCGAGGAAGCAGAACGGGCAGCTATCGAGCAGGAGCATGCATCTACACTTCAGAAACTGTATGAATGCTTCGAAGGTGAGGATCTTGATGCCGTCAAGGATATGATGCGGACTGAGGAATTTACCGATTTTGCCGACGAGGTCATAGGTGATAACTCATTCTATTACGGGACCAAAACGCCTGAAGGAATACGTGAGGGCAAGGGTATAGCCGTGTACAGAGACGGTTACTATTACTACGGTGATTTTTCAAATGATAAACGTAACGGTCACGGGATACTCATGAGGGCAGTGTATGCAGAGTCATCGGCTATAGGTTCTTACGTTTACGACGGAGAGTGGAGTGAAGACAAGCCTAACGGTGAAGGCACGTCGACATCGAATTATTACAAGGACAAGATCGGACCGTCAGGCCTAAGTAAGCAGGTTATAAAGGGTAATTTTACTGACGGACTTGAGAACGGTACCATGAGGCTTGAGGGTACTCCCAAGAGCGGTGGGGTTGTCAGCTACAGCTATACTGCGGAAAACGGAGTTGCCAAGAAGATAAGCGATGAGGATTCCGGAGTCAGGGGTCAGTATATTATCGCAAAGTCAAGCGATGGCAAGAGCAACCTGACTTCAGACGGGTCGTTAAGAGGTGTGGAAGGATTTATAGGTGAATAATAGTTTTATGAGGGAGGAATGTTATGAAATCATTTATCGATAGTGTGGATTTCTTCAAGGGCAATGACCCTGAAGAGATCGCAGGAAAGTACGGGACGCCCCTGTATGTTTACAACGAAGATATCATCAGGGACAGAATGTTAAGGGTAGCGGGTGTGATAAAGAAATATCCTTACAGGGCCAATTACTCATGTAAAACAAATACAAATCTTGAAATACTGAGGATTGCCAATTCTGTGGGTGTCAATGCCGATGCCATGAGTGAGGGAGAGATGAGGATGCTGCTAAGGGCCGGTTTTTCACCTGACAGGATTTTTTATGTGCCCAACAATGTATCTTCAGAGGAGATGCAGTTTTCTATTGACAATAATATAATGATCTCGCTAGACTCACTTGATCAGCTTGACAGGTTCGGCAGGATGTGTCCCGGCGGAAGATGTGCCGTCAGGATCAACCCGGGAGTGGGAGCGGGCCATCA
>JBGUQP010000530.1:0-5662 GCA_045131145.1 Lachnospiraceae bacterium
CTTCGGTCCCCAGCCGTTCATAATCAAGATGGTTATCGAGATAGCCGTGCTCTATGATGATCACGGGAAGCCCCATCGACTTTCCAAGCCTTATTACACCATAGTAGTCATTGCCCTTACTGCCGATCCGGGTCTTGATCCCCTTACTGTTGAGTCCGTCTTCCACCCATCGTTCCATGATACATTGCGCAAGTGAATGGCCGGTCATATAACAGCTGCCGAATGCGGAAGTGAATATCTCCGATCCGTAAAAGAGATGTGTTTCGGATGCATTGTAGTGACAGCTTATCATCACATCAGCTCCGACTGAAACCGCATAATCAACACGTTCTTCAAGGGAAAGCCGTCTGTCATCCGTTCTTGTAAGATAAACATCCACATTGTTATACTTTAAGAGTTCATCCCTGAGAGCCAGTGCAGTCTTAAGATTTACATCCTTTTCATACAGTTCGTCCTTATAGATCGCACCGAAAGCTGAAGAGTCATCGTCATATCCTCCGTGTCCCGGGTCGATCACGACGATCACATTCTGTGCGGCAAACACTTCTTTGACACCAAAAATAATAAACATTCCTGTCAGGATAAGCAGAAGATATTTTCTCATGAAATTATTCTATCATTTCAGGCCCAAAAAATAAAGTCCGGTATCCCTTGTAGAAGTTGACCTTTTGCCTGTAAAAAACTATAATGAAATAGATACTATTATGGAGCAGACAAGGAGAACCGATATGAATGCTGACGCCTCCGGATCTACCGGGAGATCCGGCAATATGAATGATACGATAAATACACTCTCGGTAAGAAAAGCTGCTCCCAAAGGGTATTTTTTCTTTCTTATAATCCTGTACCTGACAACCACCTTTATCATAACCAGGGTTGCCCGAAGCGGCAGGATAATCCTGATAGCGGGAGTACCCGCCCCGGTTTCTTCTTTCGCAGGTGCGTTTTCGTCCATCTGCAATATTTCTGCGATCCTGCTCGCTGTATTTTATAAAAAGCCGGGCATGATAGCCTCACTTGTTATGGTCCTCATGCAATTCCCGATGATCATAATAAACATTATAGTCAGGCAGAATTTTATCAACATGGGAGGAATATTCTCCAATCTTCTTACAGTTATTGCGGTCATTATCATCTATATCAACAACCTTCAGATCGACAAATTCCAAAAGGGTATCCGAACACAGGCCGTAACCGACAGGCTCACCGGATTACCAAACAGATTTGCATGCTCGGAACTCATGAACCAGCTTGCCGAAGATAAGACAAGATTCGCTTTTGTATCCATAGATCTTAACAATTTCAAAAATATAAACGACACAATGGGACATGCGACCGGTAACGATATCCTGTGCGAGATAGCATCCAGGTGGAGGGCTGCCGCGGACAGCAGGGCTACCGGAACACTTGATTTTATCACAAGACAGGGCGGGGATGAATTCTCCCTGATAATCCGCGATTATAAGAGCAATGATGATATAATGAAGACGATCCGCTACTACTCATCCATTTTGGAGAGCAGGATAACCATAAGGGATTATGACTTCTACATGACTGCAAGCTTCGGCTACGCCGAATTTCCGATCGATACGTTAAATCCCGATTCTCTCTTCTCCTATGCCGATGCTGCCATGTATCAGGTTAAGACCGACAACTCAAGCAACCACATTCTGCGTTTTACTCCCGATCTCTTAAGGGAAGAACACTCTCTGGAAACCGAACGCATGATAAGAACTGCTTTGGATAACGATCATGTTTTTATCAACCTTCAGCCTCAATATGATATGAACCACAAGCTTCGTTGTTTCGAGGCCCTTGCGCGTATGCGCGATATGCATGGCAACCTGATCAGTCCCGCTGAATTCATACCGGTTGCCGAAAATTCGGGACAGATCGACAAGGTAGACTCACGTGTTTTCAAAAAAGCGGCTGAGTATTTCGGCGATCTTATAAACCGGACCGGTACCGATATCATACTGAGTGTCAATGTTTCCGTAAGGCATCTTATGAAGAATGATTATGTAAATGAAGTCAGGAGCATCCTGAAGGCATATGGAATACCTGCAAGGCAGCTGGAACTCGAGATCACGGAATCCATCATGCTTGACTCTGCCGGCAAGGCCCTGCAGAATCTCAATGATCTCAAAAAAATGGGAGTACGGGTGGCAATAGATGATTTCGGAACCGGTTATTCATCATTAAGCTACTTGAATAAGATCCCCTGTGACCTCATCAAGATTGACAAGTCATTCATCGACGATATGAATTCAAGCGATTCCTCAAGACAGTATGTCGCCGCTATCATTTCAATCGGTCACATAATGAACCTTGAGGTTATATCCGAGGGTGTTGAAACCGAAGATCAGCTTGAAACATTAAAAGCTACAGGATGTGATTATATACAGGGATTTATATGGGGACGTCCCATGCTGCCGGAAGAAGCCGACAAGCTGGTGTCAGCTTAAGCCGGATGCTTTTTCAAAGATAATACAGTGTTTTCCTGACAAAATACAAGAGCGGATGCCGACTCGATTTCGTCTGCATCCGCTCTCACCGTGTTTCCTCAGTTCCCAATGGACTGCACCTTCCTTTTCCGTTTCAAACACCTTCCCGGGGTCAAATGATTTATGTTAATTTTAAAGTGCCATTGCACTAAATCAATTATCTGACTCCCTATTCAATTGTAACGACATTAGTTCGGTACCCGGACTCTTTGTGTGCACTTCCCTTCTCAACGCACCTTTGCTTTTCATTGCCTGTCCTGTTCTAATACCGTGTCTTAAGACCCATAACTTCTGTCACGACACCCGTTCAGCGAATTTGAAACTTATGATAAATGTCATCTTCTCTTCTTTTTACATTTTTGATTATAGTATAGGTCCGGATATTTGTCAACACTTTTTGCCAAAAATGTGACATATTTTTTCATTTTTTTCTTTTTCTATTTGTATTATTAGTTTATATATTTAAAATACCCGAAATTGTTTATACATTTTGTACTATTTATCTAATCCGTTCATTTAGTAAAGGTCCCGATTATTTCCCTGGCCTTATCAGGATCATCACTTACGGACAAAACAGCGGTATTGCCTGACTTTACAACAACAGCAGCATTCAGCTTCTCAAGTTCGGCCGGAACATAGTCAGTATATGCTTCCTTCTGCTCCTCCACCCGTGTATTAAGGGCAGTCTCGATCTTGTCAGCTCCTTCCTTTGATCCGCATTTTATTACTGCTATTTCCTCTGCTGTCGCTCCGCTGCTCTCATAGAATACAGCCTCTGTTATATCAGCATCGGAAAAACTGTAAAACATCTTCGCCGTATCAAGATCGATCGGTGCCAATTCGTCTTTATAAGTGATCTGTGTGTGAAGGGCATCCGAAAGACCGTTTACATCAACATCCTTACCAGAACCTCCGCAACCGGCTGCCGCAAGACCAAGCATGATGACCATTCCTGCTGTTAATAATCTCTTCTTCATAATCTGTCTCCTCAATAATATTAATAAACCTGTTTTTACTCTACCGCATGTGTCATAAGGTACTGCTTCCACATATCCATATATTGTGCCTTAAGGTGTATACCATCGGCTGCCATCTCGGCAGGAAGCGCCCCATCCGGACCTGCAAGAGCCGAACCCACATCCAGGTAATAGCAGCCCTGCTCTGCAGCTATTTTCTTAAGCTGATCGTTTCTCTTCTCAACATTGGTATTGTTATGCACCTTGTCCGAGCCTGACTTTGCCGCAGTTACCGGTAAAAGGCCATGAACATAAACTATGGCACGGGGTTGGCTCTGGCGGAGCTTGTCAATAAGCTCAACATACCTGCTCTCAAATATATTGTCATTGCCGCCCATTTCATTAAGTCCAACCTTTATATATATCTTGGTAAAGGTATCATACTGAAGAGCATCAAGGATCGGCACCTTACCGGCATCAGTGTTGACAACCTTCATTGTATCATATTTGTAAAGCTGGAAGCCCGTAGCAGCATAGAAAGTACCCGGAAGCCCCGAATACATGCCAAAACCCTGAAGCCTTGAATCACCTATGAAGAGAGCATCATCAAAGTAGCTCTCATCCACATCCCTGTATTCAAGGGGGTAATTGACGTTGGGATCGACATATTCATTTATGCCGGCAGCCGCATTGAGCGTGGCATCCGGCTCCGTGGAAATCTCATTTATTACCTCAAGATTTCCTGCTTCGCTGCCCTCTTCCGTGTTACCGGCTGCCGCTGCTTCCTCTTCCGCCCTCTGTGCTTCTTCAAGCGCTTTTGCCTCGGCGGCAGCCTTGGCCTCTTCTTCGAGCCGCAGCTTCTCGTCCCTTACCCTGGCTTCCACATAAGTTCCGTTAAGCACTGCAGAAAGATCCTGAGATGTCTTACCTGTACTCCACATAGCGATCATAGCTCCTGACATGATCGCAAGGAAAACCGAGCAGATAATTACTATACCCACTGCAGATCCTCTTATTATGCGGCGTTTCTTCATAAGGGACTCATTATCACTTGTATACGAAGGTATATTGTTATAATCCATGATCATTCCTTATAAAACGGGATAACTAATATGATAAATCCTTTTTTCAACTTGTCAATCTGTAAAAATGATTATCTTCATTAAAATGCATAAAATTATAGATAAGAAGTATATCCGCATCCCTGTGCTCGTTCAGAAGACCGCCAACCGGATCGGCAAAGTATCTCAGATCAACAACCGTGATCCTGTCATAATCATATGTAAGAAAAGGGATCAGACAATTGGAGTAAGAATCCTTAAAGATTATCAGTTCTTTTCTCTTCGGTTGATTGTTATGTAAACCAGCCTCTGCCCTGCTGTCAGGGTCTGCGGACTCAACCACGCTGAGGCCCTCATTTCCGTACATGAACATGGCATACTTATCATAAATCTCAAGCTTTGATGTATCATAAAGGGAGTCATGAACTTCCTTTCCGGCCTTATATCCCTTAACATCTATATCATAATATGTAAGAGTATCAGGCTGTATGCCGGCTCCCCTGTATTTAGAATAGAAGGTTCCGAGAAAACCGTTTACCTCCTTTTTCAACCCATCGATTCTCTTTATATCAACCGGATCAAATCCCATCTCTTCGCCAAGCTGCAGGTATCCGTAATAGGCCCCCTGTGTTGTCCAGTGATGGTCTGTCCTGTAGTAAATATATTCATCCTTATGGGCACTCAGTTCATCATACATATTTATAGTATGTACGTTTTCCATCTCATTTAGTTTATCATAAAAACCGGATATCCTATCCTTTTCCGAAACATTGGGAAATGAATCCGGAAGCTTATCCGTAATTATCTCAAATGAGTTGGGTACTATGCATACGTTTATTTCCCTGTCCATATCCTTTACAAAATTGACAATCGCCGCCTCGTTCTTCTCAAGCTGCGGATTTGTTTTGATAAGCTTCTCGAAAAGATATCCATCACGGCCTCTTATAATACCGTTGTTCTCATTCTTAAACTGCACCTGCTCCGAAAGTGCCTTTAACCTTATAAGGGCATCCCTTAAGGGAAGCTGTTCCTTTACGTAGAGTTCGAAGGCATCCATAAAGGATCCGTCGGCTAGTCCTGACAAGGTCACTCCGGGACGGCCGGCAAGGTAGCGGTTCTCACTCTCGGAAAATGTCGTTCC
>JBGUQP010000531.1:0-3681 GCA_045131145.1 Lachnospiraceae bacterium
CCGCAAGGGTTCTGGCGGGAGCGAATCGGCAGGATAATTTTACCGACCTCTGCATTACCGGCGGTATGGCCAACGTGAAAAACTCTCTGGATCAAAGCACCTATACGCCGGTTATCAATAATCTGACCACCTATTGGGATGGCCTGCATCTGATTGGATTTTTCCTGGGAGAAAAAGCAAACCTGGAGGTTACAATAAAAGAGGGAGACCTGACCTTTACCACCGCGGATGGCAGCCTTTCTGTCAATGAAGTGTTCACGCTGGAAGACGGCGGGCAGGAAGCGGTCGTTTCGATGCCTCAGGCGCTGAAGGCCGGTGAGGTGACGGTTACGGTAAGGAATACAGCCGCGACGCCGGGCCGCACCGACTATACCAGGGTCATGACTCTGGATGATCCGGACGGATACCTTTCACCCTGCTATCCCCGGACGCCTTTAACAACTGACCTGAACGGGATAGTGCCCATCAACATGGTAGGATGGAATGGGAGTCTCATCCTGACCGGAATGGGCGCACTGTCCAATATCCCGGAAAGCTGGATCGGTTACGACGGAGGCAAAGGGACATGGTCAAAGCTTCCGACTGGGATTGAGAAAAAGGACAACGGAAATGTGATCAACTGGAATCAGAGGCTTCTCTATATCAATAATGAAGGAGAACTCTGTATTCACGATCCGATCACAGGCACTTTGGACAGGGGCGTGCTTACACTGACGAATGACCGGCAGATCGCCAAAGATGAGGTCAGTGCGCTGTATTACGATGGAGAGCGGGTACTTCTGGTCTGGACACCCATCAATGCAGCAACAGGAAAAACGGAAGCCAGCCAGATTTGGGAGGTCAGTCCCGGTACTTTTGCCGTCAAACATCTCGGCGATCTTAATGGCAGTTACGGGGCCGGCAACGGAGGTATGAATGTACCGATCATCGCTCATACTACAGCAGCCGACGGAAAGACCGGCGCTTACTATATTTTCGGAGTGGATGATCTGTCCGAGAATGATATGGCCGAAATGGAGAGATTTACGACAGGATCTTCCCTGGCCAGCGCTAAGGTTGCCCTTAAATATCCGGAAGGCGGAGAAATGGTCTTCTCCCAGGTATTCAGTCAACAGGATTCAAGGCTTTATAACGGCTGCGCTTTCGCAGGAGATAACGGAGACGGTGCCATGATGATCACCGGTATGTTCCGGGTGTCAGACGGTAAGGCAATGAATCCGGTTGTATTGGATGATAACTACTTCATCAAGCTGAACGACTCAAAATCGGAACTGGAGGTTGTTCCCTCCGAGCAGAAAGCATCTCCTGCTAAGCTGCTCAACACGGTGATCTGCGCCTATGAGGGAAGAGCCTATATTATGGGAGAGCAGGCAGGAGACTCCGAAAGTCTGTATTTCACCTCCACCCCGGTTCCAACATGGCCGGCATACGGGGATCAGGTACAGACAGATCCGACAGTAAAAGTGAAAAAGCTGACCTTGTCAAAGACGAAGGTTACACTTGAACAGGGTAAGACGGAGAAGCTTTCTGCCGCGCCGGCATTTAAAGATCCGGGAACCTACGCTGCCGTAGTTTTTGCATCCTCTAATACTGATGTAGCTACTGTTGATGCGGACGGAACCGTTCATGCTAAGAATGCCGGTACCGCAGTGATCACGGCTTCATGCGGAGACAAGACGGCTTCATGTACTGTAACGGTAGACGCAAAGGCAGATCCGGAACTTAACAAAACGGAAACTACCCTTAAGGAAGGCGAGAAGGATCTTCTGATACTTAACGATGCGATAGTAAACGGCAAGGAAAAGATCACATGGAAGAGCTCAAACAGCAAGATCGTAACTGTGAACAAGGGACTTCTTATGGCAAAGAAGGCCGGAACCGCAGATGTTTACGCAACATGGAAAAGCGGTAAGGAAACTCTGAATTTCACCTGTAAGGTAACGGTTGAAGATATTACTGTACCGAAAGCCTCTTCGGATGATAAGGCTGTAAAGTTATCAGTAGGCAAGTCATCTGTAAAGCTTAACAGAAAGGATACAACTGAGATCACAGCAAAGCTTAGCGGGGCAGACCTTACCAAGCGTACTATTGACTTTAAGTCGCTTAATCCTAATGTTGTGAATTTCGGTGAGGCCGGCGACAGCGTGACTCTTAGCGGAAATGCTCTGGTTAAGACGGATATCACCGGTCAGGGCGCGGGCATTGCCTATATAGTGGTGGAAAGCTACGATCCCTCGGTTGTTCCTGCAGTCAAAAACCGTAAGCTTGTAAAGGTTACGGTCAACGCTCCTGCCGAGTCGATAGAGTTCACCGGCGTAAGCAACGGCAGTGTAAAGGTTTCAAAGGGTACGAACACGATAAATATGAAGACTGGATCTGTTACAGCTGTCAGCTATAAGCTTTCACCTGAGGTATGTACCGATTTCTCCAAAGTAAAATGGAACGTCGGTAAAGGCGGAACAGTGACTGTCAAGAATGGTGTCATAACCGCCAAGAAGCCATCCGCTAAAGACAGTAACGGAAACTATATACCGTCGATAGTTACTGCTTCCTGTGGAAACAAGAAGATGGAAATCCGGGTTATTGTGGAATAATATAAAGGCCTTAGCGTGGAGAGTGCATAAATGTTTAATAAATTAAAAGCAGGGATAAAAAAGGACACAACGAAAAGCCGTGAAGAGAGACGATACAAGATCCGTATTTTGCTTTTTAAGCTTTTGCTGTATCTTATCCTGACTGTGTCCTTCATTATCGCCCTGTTCAAAAATATTGGCATATACAATGATAATTACAAGGAACGGTTAAAGCCCCAGATCAGGCGTGCGGTTATTCAGGTGGCGCGGATCATCCCGCAGCTTGAAGACAGTGAGCTGGCGCTTCGTACTGTCTGTGAACAGATGGAGAACAGCTGGGAAAGGATATCTTCAGACGGTATCCTGGATGAGTCTGATTACGATATTCCCGATACAGATGCCAAACTGGAGATGTTTATAAGCGAAACGCTTTCCTGGATGGACCGCGTGACCAAGCTGAAGGTGGGACGTGACGGCGCTGTTGTGGTATTGGATAAGGATACTATGACTGTATTGGCACACCCGGATGCCAGTTTTATAGGAATACAGCTTGATCCTGATCCTGAGATCGATATGAACAGGATACTGGATCTAAAATCAGTTACATCAAAGACCAGGGCAGAGGATCTGGATGTGCAGATCGGTCTTTTCGAGTATCACTTCCCTGAAGGGCAGGACATAGAAAGCATCCTGGCCCTGGACGAATATATGAGAAAGTCAATATACGGATGCATGATGGAGTATGAGGATCATTACATAATCTGCGGCATCTCGGTATATGAAAGGACAGGATACCTTATAAATGCATTTATAGCCACCCTGATCCTCTTTATTCTGATCTGGCTCATCATAAGGTGGATATCACTTGTTATAAACAGACGCTGTGAAACGTCAAGGTCGTTACGAATAAAGCTTATTTCATATTCGCTTATTGTGTGTATTATTGCTTTTGCAGTATCCATATATTTCCAGGTCCTCACTAATGTGGCTGATGAGCTTAAGACCATGACCCATCATGCCGAAGTGGCAGTGGATACACTTGATACTTATCAAAAGCAGAGTGAGAAACTGAGTAAATGGATAGATTCCTTCTATGAGATCCAGTGCA
>JBGUQP010000532.1:0-3805 GCA_045131145.1 Lachnospiraceae bacterium
ATGAACTGTAAGAAGAATATCCTGCCGTGTATATTGAGAAGATCGCAGTAAATGATGAGAGAATAGGGCAGTGATGAATCATCCGCAGGGAAGTCAAGCTTATTATAGAATATACTCTTTAAACCTGTGGGTATCCCGCCTGTTTCATAAAACTCGGCACCGTTCCTCTCAAGCAGATGTATACTGCCTGCTTTGCCAAGGTTCATTGACGTCAGGGGCAGTATGAGGTCATTGATATTTATTACGGAAATTAGTGTATAGCCGTTATAGGTGACTCCGTAACACAGGCATTCCATTCCGCCGTAGTTCCGGTATTTCCATGAAGAACCGTCAAATATATTTCCTGTCTCTATGTCCTTCGTGATCCCTTCCTTAATATCCTTATATAATGCATATTCATAGAAAAGCGGCGAAACATTTGTGAATAACGCGTTATCAACATTATGGAAGAAATAGCAGAATTCGTTTCCTGTTGAGTATTGCATATCACTGACTCTTGACCGAAGTGCTTCTGCGGCCTGAGCGTAATCTCCCATATGCTTATCCTGAGAAAAATCATCGAGTATCGGATCATGGATGACTGTCCATTGTATGAAATGGCTTACTGCATTCATACGGTGCCCGAGTTCGTTTTGGTAGATGTTTACCGTATTCTCCACCGCCCGGTCATTCTCAAGCCGCATGGCATTCAGGGAGATGATGCTTGCGACAATGAAGATTACGGCAACCGGTATTGCGATCAATATTGTATTTCCAAGTACCTGTGTGACCGGGTAGGAGCGGCGTGTCTGTCTGTTCATATGCTAATTATAGATGTAATTGCGGGAATTCGCCATAGGATTTGCTCCGTAGTTCGGAAAAGTGCAATTACCGGTTCGGAAAAGTGCTATTTAATATGATCGGGTTTCTGTATCTTGGGATCATGAAGAGAAGCGTAAATGAATTTTGAAAGGAGAGTATCATGAACGGGAAAAAGAAAATGAGTCTGACAGGTGCAATAAAGAAAGATTACCAGTTGTATATCCTGCTTCTGCCTTCGGCGATCCTGCTTTTCTGTTTTGCATATCTTCCGATGTTCGGTATAGTGATAGCCTTTCAGAGTTACTCGCCGGCACTTGGTATCTTAAAGAGCCCGTTTGTGGGTATGAAGAACTTTATCCAGTATTTCAGATCCTACCAGTTCGGTGTAACAATAAAGAACACCCTCGGATTAAGTCTTTACAGTATTCTGGTGGGTTTTCCGCTTCCGATCCTGCTGGCGCTCATGTGCAACCAGATGAAAACGAAGATGTTTAAGAAGGTTTTTCAGGTTATAACCTATCTCCCGCATTTCATATCGACGATGGTAATGTGTGGTCTTATCCTGATCTTCTTATCACCGAGCAGCGGACTCTTTGCAAACATATTCAGACTGTTCGGAGCAGAGTTTCCGAATCTTATGGCCAAGGCGTCCGCCTTCAAGCATGTGTACGTATGGAGCGATATCTGGCAGCATCTGGGATGGGACAGCATCATCTATCTTGCCGCACTCGCCGGGATAGATCCCACATATTATGAGGCGGCAACCGTGGATGGAGCGACCACGATGCAGAAGATCAGATATATTGATATTCCGATGATAATGCCGACAGCGATGGTACTCCTTATATTAAGAGCCGGAAGCATACTTGGTATAGGCTTTGAAAAGGTGTTCCTGCTTCAGAATATCCAGAACATCATGAGCAGTGAGATCATTTCAACCTATGTATATAAGATGGGTATGCAGAGCATGCAGTACAGCCTTTCAACTGCGATCGGCCTGTTTAATACGGTAGTCAATCTTATTGTTCTGCTGCTTGTTAACTTTATAGCCAAAAAGTTTACCGACAGCAGTCTGTTTTAGAAGGAGGATGACATGGTTATGAGTAAGAAGATATCTCAGGACAGGATAGTAAATGTGATCTTTCACATGATCGCAGTGTTGATGATCATTATGGTCATATATCCGCTCTGGTTTGTTATCATTGCTTCATTTTCCAATCCTGCCGATGTTGCCACCGGTAAGGTGTGGATATGGCCAAAGACCATAGATGTACGAGGGTATCATCAGTTATTTGAACAGAAGCTGATATGGAAGAGTTATCTTAATACGATATTGTATACGGTTACCGGAACCGTTATAGCTCTGCTGGTGAATATAACAGCAGGATATGCGATGTCAAGACATGACATGCCCGGAAGGAGATGGATAAACATCTTCTATATCATCCCGATGTTTGTGAGCGGGGGACTTATTCCCACATACCTTGTTGTTAAACAGTTTAATCTGCTGGATTCGCCTCTGGTAATGGTACTGCCGTTCGCGGTATCCACATATAACATAATAGTAGCAAGGACATTTTTCGCAAATTCCCTCCCTGAATCCCTATGGGAAGCGGCACAGATAGACGGATGCGGAACCTTAAGATACTTTTTCGGGTTCGCTGTGCCGCTCTCTAGGGCGGTCATAGCGGTTGTGGGGCTTTGGACAGCCGTGGGGCTTTGGAATTCATGGTTCAACGCACTTATTTATCTGCAGAATGAGGAGCTTATACCTCTGCAGCTTTTGTTAAGACGTATCCTTATAGCAAACGAATCACTGCTGGGTGCAGCTACAGGTACTATGGCTCAGGAATTAAGACAGCTTTCAGATATGATGAAATACGGTTCAATAGTGGTTTCGACACTTCCGATCATGCTCCTGTATCCGTTCTTACAGAAATACTTTAATCAGGGAGTTATGATAGGCGCAGTGAAGGGATAAATGTTACAATAGTAATTGATTAGAGAAGGAGACAGAAGGTATGAAGAAAAGATTAAGTGTACTTACTGCCGGTTTATTAACGGCAACAGTTCTGATCGCAGGCTGTGGAGCAGGTTCTGCGGCAGCAACAGGAACGCAGGATACGGACAACGCAGTGGCGGAAGAGAAGGTCGCGGATCCTGCAGAAGAAGCTTCGACAGACGGAGCTGATTATGAGGTGGCTACCGTCAGATGGGCTGACTGGGGAGAGGACTATCATATGGGCTTTCCGGATGAGGCGGCTAAGGATGCAGGTATCTCTATCAAATGGGATACGATCCTTAACTCCGACTGGGGCGATAAGAAGGCTGTGCTTATGGCGGGAGGAAATCTTCCTGATGCGTTTGTGGGCTCTATCTGCTTTACCGAATCGGATATTCTTACAAATCAGGGTTCGTTTATAGCGCTTGATGAGTATATTGACGAGTATATGCCCAATCTTAAGGGGATCATGGATAAGGATCCTACGATGAAGGCCTTGGCAACATCGGCGGATGGACATATTTACGGACTTCCGGGTAAAAAGCCCTGTCGTCCCGTTATAGCCAATCAGATGTTCATTAATAAAACCTGGCTTGATAATCTCGGACTTGAGGTTCCTGAAACCTATGAGGAATATAAGGATGTCCTTAAGGCATTTAAGGAGCAGGATGCCAATGGTAACGGGGACGCGAATGATGAGATACCCTTCGGACAGGGCTACGCGGATTCGGTCATGTTCTTCTGTCTTCCCTTCGGTACGACCGTAGGTGCTGACAATACATCAATGATGACCGTTAAGAACGGAGAGCCTGTATTCATCCCCACATCGGAAGAATACAAGGCGGGTATCAAATGGATGAACGAGTGCTTTGAAGAAGGGCTTATTGATACAGAACTCTTTACCGAGGATACATCAATGCGTGATGCCAAGCTGATGAGTGAGACCCCTATAGTGGGTTCGGCTCCCGGGTGGACAGCAGATTCAACATTCGGTGCAAATGC
>JBGUQP010000533.1:0-5544 GCA_045131145.1 Lachnospiraceae bacterium
AACTGATCCCGGCTCAGCGAATCCCTGATCGATTCGGGAGTTCTTGTGATATCGGTCGGCCTTATTGCTTCGTGGGCATCCTGGATCTTCTTGCCCGTCTTCCTGCCGCCGCTTACTTCACCGGCATACTCTTCGCCGTATTGTTCCTTGATGTAGGAAAGTGCGCTTGTTTCGGCTTCGGCAGCCACTCTGGTCGAATCGGTACGCAGGTATGTGATCACACCAACGGTTCCGGTTCCCTTGATATCAACGCCCTCATAGAGCTGCTGGGCTATACGCATGGTTTTCTGGGTTGAGAAATTCAGGACCTTACTGGCTTCCTGCTGAAGCGTCGATGTAATAAACGGCAGAGGCTGCTTTCTTACACGCTCACCGGTCTTAACATCGGTAATCCTGAACTTTTCGTTTTTAATCTCCTCTATTACAAGATCAAGCTCACTCTTTGAGTTTATTTCATTCTTTTTATCCGCACTTCCGTTATAATGAGCCCTGAATGGCTTCTTCTCGCCCCTGACATCGAGTAATGCATCCAGCGTCCAGTACTCCCTGGGGATAAATGCATTTATTTCCTCCTCACGCTCACAGATGATACGAAGGGCAACCGACTGTACTCTTCCGGCACTTAAGCCCCTCTTGACCTTGGCCCATAACAGGGGTGATATCCTGTATCCCACCATACGGTCAAGAATACGGCGCGCCTGCTGTGCATCAACAAGGTTCATATCGATATCACGTGCGTTCTTTAAGGACTCCTTAACTGCACTTTTGGTTATCTCGTTAAATGTTATCCTGTATACCTTCTTGTCCTGCAGTTTTAATGCATAATAAAGGTGCCACGATATTGCCTCCCCCTCACGGTCAGGGTCGGTAGCAAGATATATCTTATCAGCCTTCTTGACTTCCTTGCGAAGAGCGGCCACCAGATCGCCCTTCCCCCTTATGGTTATATATTTGGGTTCATAATCATTCCCGGTATCAACTCCCAGGCTGCTCTTTGGAAGGTCACGCACGTGACCGTTGCTTGCCATGACCTCATAGTTGCTTCCCAGGAATTTCCTGATCGTTTTCACCTTGGCAGGCGACTCAACTATAACAAGATTCTTACTCATTATCCATCCTCACAAGAATTGAAAATCAAACATTGCTTACCATAGCATAAATATAATCGTATTTCAAGTGAGAATTCTTTCGCGCAAAGTCTTATTCACTCCCCGCATACGGCAAGCCAGTCCTTGATCTTAACATAGAAGCCCTTGCCCGTCTCCTGAGCAAGATCCTTGATCGCAAGCTCCACAAGGGATGATATGACATCTCTTATTTCCATGTCCAGTTCATCCGATATCTGCCCTATGCTCTTGGCGTAAGGTTCCAGACAGTCATATACCCGCTTCTCATTCACGGGCAGTCTTATCCTTTTTCTCATTGTCTTTTTCTTCTTATTATCAAAAGCACTGTCTATTATGTACATGATGTCCTCAGCGCAGGTAACGGGATATGCCCCCTGCTTCCACAGATTAAGGCAGCCCATGCTTAAGGGATCCGAAATCCGCCCCGGTAATATGGCCACATCCCTGCCCTGCTCAAGCGCCATATCGGCTGTGATCATTGTACCGGATTTGTCCCGTGCCTCTATTATCAGCACAAGATCAGACAAAGCAGATATGATCCTGTTTCTCGCCGGGAACATATTGGCCTTGGGTTCATTATATATCCCGTATTCGGATATGATCCCGCCCTCCTCCTTAAGCCTGTCATAGAGTCGGCGGTTGGATGCAGGATAGCAGATATTTACCCCGCATCCCAAAACCGCAAATGACCTTCCTCCCGCATTCAGCGTCTCTTCCTGCGAAAGCCCGTCAATCCCGTACGCCATACCGCTTATTATATTTACGCCGTAGCCCGCAAGATCCGCCCCGAACCTCTTCGCATTGAGACGCCCGTACTGGGAACAGTTTCTGGCCCCTATAACCGCAACCGACGGCATATCATCCTTTGGAAGATCCCCAAGAACAAACAGCGCAAAGGGATGTCCGGACGTTTCTTTAAGCCGTCTTGGATACTCTTCCGAATAGTGAGGGATAAAACGTATACCTGTTTTCAGGAAATCATCATATTTCCTGTCTATATCCCATCCTTTTCTCTGCTTTATTATCTCTTCCGCATAGCTTTCGCTTATGCCCTCTATTGACATCAGTTCAACCTTATCCGCCTCGAAAAGCCTCCTCGTCGAACCCGCACATTCCGCAACCTTCTTCACATGTCCCGGAACCCCCCTCCTCATCCCGGCCCACCAGTAATCGTATTTTATTTCTTCCTTCATTTTCACCTCTTTCAATTCATTATCTCCGAGTTATTCAGCTGTATCGCTTCCGCCAGGTGAACCCTGCCTATATTCTCCTGCCCGTCAAGATCGGCTATGGTCCTGGCGACCTTAAGTATCTTGTTGTATGATCTTGGTGATATATCGATACTGTCAATGGCATTGGCGAACCAATCCCTGACCGTCCTGTCAAGAAAGCAGAAATTCTCTATATCTTCCGAGCCCATCTGGGAGTTAAAGAGGATCGGTCTGCCCTTAAACCTCTCCTTCTGGATCTCCTGTACTCTTATAACCCTCTTGCGTATAACGGCGGATGATTCTGCCTCATCTTTGCTCAGCATCAGATTAACATCAGGTTTTTCAACATCTATACAGATATCCATCCTGTCAAGAAGGGGACGGCTTAAGCGGCTTAAGTATTTACGTCTTGAAACTTCACTGCACCTGCACCTGGAAAGGTCTGGCCATGCACCGCAGGGGCAGGGGTTTCGTCGAAGACAAGTCAGATATAATTTAATTATGGACACTTTGGAATTATTAAGAGTGTGCAGGCTCAAAGCCCGCCATTGACATGTTTGATGACCATTGTGGGTTTTATCTCAATCCGCATTTCCGAATTGCTTTTCCCCATTATAACAGCCAAGTTCGTTTTTCCGTGTTTAAAAAATAGAGGCTTGCGCCTCTACTGTTAGTCCAAACTGGTTGTTGTGACGTAGCCAGTCTTGAACTTGATTTCGATACGCTCCTTAGAGTATATCGTGATCTCGTCAAGAAGTCCAGCCCATAACTTCTCATCAAATTCCGTCAACAGCCCTTCTCTCTGCTCAACCATATCGATAAATTCCTGAATGCTCTTACCCCTAGCCTTCATTTCTACGATCTTCTCTTCAAGCCTCTTGTATTCATTCTCCTTTTCGATATATTTCTTCATCAGATCTGAATATTCCTGCTCATACTCATAATGTCTCTCAACATTACGAGTCATAGATGCCACGATCTCCTTTGATGTATCATGCATCTCATCCATTTCCACCTTGAGGAGCTCCTTCCGCTCTTCAATGTCATCTGTATTAGACGCGATCCCCTTCAACACATAAAGATCTGCGATCACAGAATTCTTATTCGCCAAAAGCTCATTTAATGCTCTGACAAACAGTTCCTTTACCTTGTCCTCCGAAACAGCCGGAGTATGACATCTGTCCTCCTTCCTGGTTGTATATCTGTGCGAGCACTGCCAAACAATTTTTCTGTACTTATTGTTCGAATTCCATACACGAGGGCTATAATAGCTGTCCCCGCACTCACCGCACCTTACTTTATAAGTTAATATACCGCACCACTTGTTACGAGCATGACCCCTTCGCTGAAGTTCCAGCTGAGCCTGTTCGAAAACTCCGGGCTCAATTATCGGCTCATGGTGGCCTTTCACATAATACTGCGGTAGTTCTCCGTTATTGACGACTGACTTCTTTGTTAGAAAATCTTTTACAAAAGTCTTTTGGAGCAGTGCATCACCTTTATATTTTTCATTCTTTAGTATCGAAATAATAGTATCGGCGCTCCATGTAGGCTTGCCTGAGACTGTTTTGACTCCTTGCTCACTCAGATATCTTGCTATAGACTTGCACGTATACCCGCTCAGGAACATCTTATAGATCAATCTAACGATCACAGCCTGCTCCTCGTTTACCTCAAAGTCTTTCTCATATCCCATGAAACGTGTATATGCAACACTCACCTTTCCATCAGCAAAGCTCTTCCGCCTACCCCATTTGGTGTTTTCAGATATGCTTCTACTCTCCTCCTGCGCTAGTGATGACATTATCGTGATGAGAAGCTCTCCCTTGGCGTCGAGGGTCCAGATATTCTCTTTCTCAAAATATATCTCCACACCCTTATCCTTCAGTTTCCGCACTATTGTCAAGGAATCGACCGTGTTTCTCGCAAACCGGCTCACGGATTTCGTTAGTATCAGATCTATCTTGCCGTTTAAGGCATCCTCAACCATTCTGTTGAAGTCATCCCTCTTCTTCGTGCTAGTGGCCGATAAGCCTTCATCAGCATACATTCCCACATAATTCCAATCTATCCGTGAGTTGATGTACTTCTCGTAGTAGTCCAATTGAGCCTCATAGCTTGACAGCTGCTCTTCATTATTGGTAGAGACCCTCGCATATCCTGCCACATTGCGCTTTTTGATGCTTATGGTATTGTCTTCTATAACCATCCCGTTTATAGTAGCCGGGATCTTGGTCACCTTCTTACCCATTTTCCCTCACCTTGACATATTTCTTCTTATTATAAAAGTGCATTTCAACCCTATCGTCATATATGACAAGCTCATCAACGATCTTCATGACCTGCTCACTCGTCAAGTTCCTATACCGAGTCAGCTCATATAGCTCATTTTCACTTATATTCTTCAACGCACACTCCTTGATACCCTTATTATCCTTACGATTGCACTTCCATAAGATACGGCCCTTGTCTATCTTCCTGCATACGGCCGATCCGCAGCACCCACATTTTACTTTGCCATGAAAACAGGTGATGGCAGGCTTCCTCGTAAACGCCTTGGCCCTCTCATTCCGTATACTCTGTGCCCTCTCATACTCAGCATTCGTTATGATGGGCTCATACATATCTTCTACAAGGAACTTCGGGATCTCCCCCTTGTTCCGCATTCTCTTGTGATCGTCATTGATGTAATTCGCCTGAAGCGTCATTACTCCTGTATATGACCGGTTCGAAATGATATCCTTTATCGTATAATCTCTCATTTCCTTACCGCTTTGAGTCTTTATCCCCTCCCTTCGGAGTGCCCTAGCGATACTGAAGGGTGTCTGACCCGAAAGATACAAATCATATATTCTCCGTACGGTCTTAGCCTCTTCGGGAACCTTCCTATATATATCACCATCCCAATAATATCCAAACGGGGCTTTATGGCAATTCTGCTTTCCTTCTTCAAAACCTTTACGTACTGACCATTTGACGTTTTCGGATATACTCCTGCTCTCTTCTTCTGCAAATGATGCCAATAAGGAGAGCATAAACTCCCCATCCTCTGAAAGGGTATTTATGTTCTCCCGTTCAAACCTTACCTCGACATCGATATCCTTAAGGTGCCTGACTGTCTCAAGCAGATCGACTGTGTTACGAGCGAATCTGCTTATGGACTTGACCAAAATGATGTCTATCTTGCCTTCATCACAGTCCTTGAT
>JBGUQP010000534.1:0-3761 GCA_045131145.1 Lachnospiraceae bacterium
TTCAAGGACTATGCGCAAGATGCTTGCCGGTGCCCTTACCGAAGCAGGTATCGAGGTGGCAGGTAATGCCGGGAACGGTATCGAAGCCCTTGAGCAGCTCAAGACTATCAAGCCCGATCTTATAACATTGGATATAACAATGCCTGAAATGGATGGATTGGAGGCACTTCGCTTTATAAAGAAAGACAATCCCGACCAGAAGGTACTTATGGTCAGTGCAGCAGGACAGAGAGAAAAGGTTCTTGAGGCTTTAAAGCTCGGAGCACTTGATTTTATCCAGAAGCCCTTCGACCCCGAACTTGTGATAAAGACAATAAAGAAGGCACTTTCTTAATTAAAGAGAATACAGTGATGAAGCGTCCGCAAGATCTGCGAGGCGCTTCTTTATTTGCCTGTTTTCGGGCAGCTTAAGCCCGGGATCGTTTTTAATGATCTCATCTGCCTTCCTTGCCGCCTTTATCAATATCTCCGAATCAGAATAAATATCAGCAAGCTTAAACTGCATTTCCCCGCTCTGTCTTATGCCAAAGAGGTCTCCCGGACCACGCAGCTTAAGATCTTCATTTGCAATATGGAAGCCGTCATTTGATCTGTTTAATATTTCAAGCCTCTCCCTGCTCTTTTGGGACTCATTAGAGTCAATAAAAATGCAATAAGACTGACTGTCGCCCCGTCCTATCCTTCCCCTCAGCTGATGCAGCTGGGCGAGCCCGAATCTTTCGGCGTTTTCTATCATCATAACCGTTGCATTCGGAACGTTCACACCAACTTCGATGACAGTCGTGGAAACCAGGACATCTATCTTCCTGTCAAGATAGTCCCTCATTATCTTTTCCTTCATCGCTGCCTTCATCTTCCCGTGCAGGTATTCGATCTTTATATCGTCACTTATCTGACTCTTTATCTCCTCGGTATAATTAACTACATCCTTAAGATCCGATCCCTCGCTCTCCTCGACCATGGGGCAGATAACATAGGCCTGGTGTCCCTTTTTTATTTCTCCTTCGATAAATTCATATGACTTCTTTCGAAAGCCCGTCCCTACGACACAGTTCTTGATAGGAAGCCTTCTTGCCGGCAGTTCATCTATCACGGAGATGTCAAGATCACCGTAAAGCATGATCGCAAGTGTTCTGGGTATCGGGGTCGCACTCATGACCAGAACATGAGGCATGCATTTCCTTCCCTTCCCGGTAAGGGTTTCCCTCTGTCTGACTCCGAACCTGTGCTGCTCATCAGTGACCACAAGTGCCAGGTCATCATAGATAACCTTCTCCTGAAAAACCGCATGGGTTCCGATTATAAGTTTAACCTCTCCGCTCTCAATCCTCTCATATGCCTTCCGCTTCTGAGCCTGAGTCATTGAGCCTGTCAGAAGGCAGGCGGGAATAAGAAGGCCATGAGCGGCTGCGAGCTCTTCAAACGAATCCAGATGCTGCCTTGCCAGTATCTCGGTCGGTGCCATGATGACGGCCTGATATCCGTTCATTACAACAGTTATGCATGCCAGAAAGGCAATTATGGTCTTTCCGCTTCCGACATCCCCCTGTATGAGCCTGCTCATTGAGGTTTTACGGGTAAGATCTTCTTCAACCTCTTCAAAGGTGCGAAGCTGGGCTGATGTCAGCTCATAGGGCAGACTGTTTATAATCTTTTTTGTTTCTTCTCTTTTTTGAATTTCAAAATCATTCTCTGCCTTAATATTTTCGGCCTTGAGAAGTTTAAGACGTAAAACAAAAAGAAGGAATTCATCAAAAACAAGGGCCTCTCTAGCCTTCTTTAAAGATTCGGGGTCCTTTGGAAAATGAATGGTATTTAAAACCTCTTTCTCAGGCATTCCTCCTGCCGTAACACTGTCATCGATAATATCAAGAACCTGTTTTATGGACTTTCTTATGGAATTGTTAGAAAGACCTTTGGTCAAAGGATATACAGGCTGCAGTGTGTCTTTTATCTCATCATACTGAGCCGGGGTAAAGACAAGGGGCTGGTCCATGGAGTAGGAAGAACCTGACTCTTTTAGAGTTCCGGCAAAAACATATTCACTGCCCTTTTTAAGGGTTTTCGTCAGATATGGCATGTGGAACCAAACGATATTTATCATATGCTTCCCTGAAGTGACCCTGCAGGTCACGACAGCCATTTTCCCGGCTTTTCTAAGAAGCGGCCGGCTTTCTATCCTGACATTTATAAATACGAATTCCCCTGTCATTTCTTCCCTTGCAGGAAGCGGTGAATTGTATTGTATATAATCCCTTGGATAATAATACACAAGGTCGCCATATGTATATATGCCGACCTTGTGATATAAAGCTTCCGTTTTATCACCTATACCTTTGAGGGATTTAATATCAGTATTTTTGTTCATTTCAACTCATGATCTATTCAACAGAAACAACATAATAGTATATCGGCTGACCGCCGAAATGCATTTCGACATCACACTGGGGGAACATCCCCTCCACCTTCCTGCAGTAATCAACCGCATACTGCTCGTCGGTATCTTTACCGTAATAGATACTTATAAGCTCGGATTTATCATCAACCATATTCTTAAGCATCTCTATTGAAGTTTCATTGATATCATCACCGACTGCAAGGATGTCCTTGTCACCGATCCCCATGATGTTGCCCTGCTTTATTTCCTTGTCATTTACTACGGTGTCCCGTACAGCATAAGTTACCTGGCCGGTCTTAACATCTGCAATGGCTTCCTTCATAACACGATCATTGCTTTCGGCACTGTCACCGATAGTATAATTGATGAGGGCTGTAATACCCTGTGGTACGGTCCTTGTGGGTATGACGTATATCTTCTTATCATCAACCATATATTGCACCTGGTTGGCAGCCATGATTATGTTTTTGTTGTTTGGAAGGATAAATATATTGTCGGCGTTTATCTCCCTGACTGCTTTAAGCATATCCTCGGTAGAAGGGTTCATTGTCTGACCTCCAGATATAACCCTGTCAACACCAAGGCCCTTGAATATCTTGTCAAGCCCGTCACCCATGGAAACCGAGATGAAGCCAATATCTTTACGTATCTCCTCGGTAACTCCGCCGGTCTGAACTTCATGCTCCTCAGCTTTCTCTTCGTTCCCTGTATTTGGGGAAACTTCAGGAACATCCTGATCCTTTATCTCTTCATAGGTCACGGAACCGTGTGACTTTGCTCCGATCTTAAAGAGTTTCTCCTGGTGTTCCTCTCTCATGTTATCTATCTTGATCCTGCTAAGGGATCCGAATGTGAGGGCCTTCTGAATGGCAAGACCGGGATCGTTTGTATGAACATGGACTTTACAGTAATCCTCGTCGGCAACACATACGATCGAATCACCTATTGACTCAAGAAAATTCTTGAAATCCTGCTCATTCTTAGCATTGAAAACCTTATCAAGCATGATGATGAATTCGGTACAGTAACCGAATTCGATCTCAAAGTTGGCCTGGACCTCGAAACTCTTCTCACTTGTGATCCCCGGCATTGAGTCTTCATCAACCGTAAAGGTAACTTCATTACCCAGATAAGCCTGATAAGCCCCCTTAAGTATCTCAACCAATCCCTGACCGCCGGAATCAACTACACCTGCCTGTTTTAAAACCGGGAGCATGTCAGGTGTCTTCTTAAGTACTTCCTCGGCTGTCTCAACCAGTATCCTTATGAATTCACCCATGTCTTCTGTCTGGTTGCATATTTCGGTCGCCTTTTCAGATACTCCCCTTGCAACTGTCAGTATGGTTCCTTCCTTGGGCTTCAT
>JBGUQP010000535.1:0-2836 GCA_045131145.1 Lachnospiraceae bacterium
AAATCTACCGCGTTTCTTTTGAAAATATAACTATAGTGCATAAAAATACCCTCCTTCCTGGTTGTCCAGGAAAGAGGGTACATATCATTCACGGTGGGTCTTTTGTGGGAAAGGTCTTTGGCATGAACCTTTTATCGAAATGGATCCTGTAGCATTAGCCTTCTATCGTTATATACTTAGCTTCGGGGATCTCGGGCTTAAGTTCCTTCTTGGGAACTGAAATCTTAAGGATACCGTCCTCATATTTGGCCTTGATATCCTCCTGGGTAACAGCTTCACCAACGTAGAAGCTCCTTGAGGACTTACCGTAGTAACGCTCGCAGCGGATGTAGTTACCCTTCTCATCCTTCTCGCCGTCTTCGCGCTTGCTCTCTGCTGTAATAGTCATATAACCATCCTTGAGCTCGATCTTCATATCTTCCTTCTTAAGGCCCGGAAGTTCAACGGCCAGATCATATCCGCCCTCATTTTCCTTGATATCGGTCTTCATAACACCTAATTCAGGACCCTTGGCAGGACGCTGCGGCCTTGCCGGATAGTGGAAGTTATCGAAAAGATCATCAAATAAATTCTCTGCAAAAATACTAGGCATCAACATAAGTCATTCCTCCTTTATGATCACTAAATCGTGTTTTTTATAGGTTTTGTGTACCTTTCTTCCTGGTACGATTATGTTATATCACACTTATTAGCACTCGTCAAGTGTGAGTGCTAATAAAAAATGTGAATATTTTGTGAAGTTTCATCGGTTTATCATCACATGTGTTGATGTAAAAATCCTATAAAAGTCGTATATTTATTCTAGGGTAATAACGTTTTCTATGGAACTATGGAACGGAGGAAAGCTATGAGAAAAAGGATGATCAAGAGTGTGATATGCGTTATGGCAGGTCTTGCGATGGTGGCCACTTCGCTGCCGGATCCAGCATATGCGGCCGAAAGCGCTGTAAAGGATGAATATTCAGCATTTGCAGCTGACTGCTCGGCGAATGAAGAGAATACAGGATACAAGTCCGACAGTACTGTGATGGTCGAAAACACAGGAAAAACTTCTGACAGCAGCACGGAAGACCTACTGGCGCAGGACATATTAACGGAGGACATACTAACAGAGGATAACGGGGATCTGTTAACAGAAACCAGTCTCAGCACAGATGATCCGGCATCAGGAAGCCCTGAGGCAGATGATAAACTCACTCCTGAAGCCACCCCGCTCGAAGCCTCCCCTATCGAAGAATCCCTTATTGAAGAAGATGAGCCCGGCAGGGACGGATACGTCTACCCCCGGGAGACGTCATATCACATAACCTTCCTTATAATGAGCAACGGTGTTCAAAAGAGGCTGGTCTTTAAGAACACGGCGACAGCAAGTAATTCCATTCTTACAGACGTACTTTCCTATTCCGAGATCAACAATATATTCATGCAGACTATGGGCAGCTCCAATGAAATAGCGGGCTGGAAGATAGAGAAGGACGGTAAGTTCTATATGGGTATTCCAAATAGGGATGACATCGCTGCCGAGCCCTTTATAGAACCCAAAAGTGATTACTGTATAACGGCATATCTTTTGAATCATGTCGCGGATGCGGGCGGACTCAGAGTCGAAGCCATACCCACAGTAACCTACAACGGCTTAAGCCACGTCTGCAGAGGCGAAAAACTTAAGGACAGTCAGAAAAAGTCAATGTCCAATGACCTTGGGATATACGTCTATGATGAAACCGATACCCTGCTGCGGTTAGGGACTGACTATAAGGTGACCTATAAAAACAATAAGGAAGCATCCATGTACATGGTATTTGAGGGAGGAGAAGTGACCTACCGGCCCAAATATCAGTCGGAGAAGGATGATAAGAAGCGGCCCAGCGTCATTATCACGGGCCAGGGTACTTATTCGGGCTTCTCGACTACGGTTTATTTCGATATCCTGCCCTATAATTTCGGAGATCCCTACGGCACAGACCCTCTTGTGACCGTAAGCGGCTTAAAGCATTCCTATAAAATGTCAGGCGGCAAGGTCAAGGATCCTGCCCCCACAGTCACCTTACAGCATCCGCAGGCAGGTAAGATCAAGCTTAAGAGCGGTACGGATTATGTCCCGAAATACTATAAATATGAAGGGTCCAAATGGATCGAGCACACTGCGATCGATGAAGGCGGTGAGTGGCTGTATGCGATCGAGGGAAGGGGCAGCTACTGCGGCGTTTACTTCGGCCAGGACAGCGGATCGGCCTTCAATGACGGCTCCCAGCCGGGAAGCGTAAATCCGACGGTTGCTTACTACAGCACTTCCGAATACAGGAACTGCCAGTTTAAGGTATACAGCATAATCGATAGGGATCTTGCCAACGCCAAGGTGACTGTCAAGAAGAAAAAGGTTCCCTACAAGCCCGGTGCCTATTATGATCCGGAGGATCTGGGCATCAAGGTCACCCTCGGCGACAGCGTTTTAAAGGTCGGTACGGATATAAACATTGTATTTGACGGTGCTGATTATATGAGAGTCAATCAGGCGTCGAAGGATATAGCGGGCCGTGTGTATTATATGATGACGGATAATGCCGAATTCACCAACCGGATATGGATGGCCAATGAATATAAGATAAGGATTGAAGCCGTGGATTATAACACCGAAGGGTACTACGGAAGCCTTGACAGCTCTAAAACGGTAACCCTTGAAGGCATATCGGTCAATAAGAAATGGTTTTCGCTAAGCAACCCCAAGCTTAAGTATGACGGTAAATACAGCATGGGCGGAACCTTTGGGATCTCGGGTGATTCTAAGGTAAAGCCCCTGCAGGATACAATGTATTCATCGGATATAGACGATCTG
>JBGUQP010000536.1:0-5013 GCA_045131145.1 Lachnospiraceae bacterium
AAATCTGGGTCTTCTTGGCAACTTTATCGGAATGCTTACCGACTCAAGGTCATTTTTGTCATATACAAGGCATGACTATTTCAGGAGGATCATGTGCAACCTTGTCGGAGGCTGGGTTGAGAACGGAGAGTACCCGAATGACGAAGAAGCCCTTAAGAGGATAGTGACGGGCATTTCATATTACAATGCCAAAAGATATTTCGGGATATGAAAAATTCCGAATGGTAGCATAAATGCAATTATAAAGGAGAACCAATAAATTGAAGGAATTACTTAACAGGATACATGACATTGGAATAGTGCCGGTGATCGCACTTGATGATGCGGGAAAGGCTGTAAACCTTGCAAGGGCTCTTGTAAAGGGAGGACTGCCGGTAGCCGAGGTCACCTTCAGGACAGCTGCCGCCGAGGAAGCCATTAAGGCAATAGTATCTGAAGTTCCCGAGATGATAGTGGGAGCCGGAACCGTTCTTACAAAGGAACAGGCAGACCGTGCGATCGATGCGGGAGTCAACTTTATAGTAAGCCCCGGCTTTAATCCGGCGATCACAAAGTATGTTCTTGATAAGGGGGTATGTATGCTTCCCGGAACCGCTACGGCAGGTGATATGGAGCAGGCAATGATGATGGGCCTTGAGGCAGACAAGTTTTTTCCGGCAGAGCAAAACGGCGGGGTAGCCAAGCTCAAGGCTCTTGCGGGGCCCTATAAGAATTTAAGATGGATGCCCACCGGAGGTGTGAACACCGATAATCTTGCCGGTTATCTGAGCTTCCATCAGGTTCTTGCATGCGGTGGAACATGGATGGTTAAGAAGGACCTGATCGAAGGAGAAAAATGGGACGAAATAACGGACATATGTAAAAAGGCCGTTAAGAATATGCTGGGTCTTGAGCTCAGACACATAGGAATAAACAGCGATGACGAAGAGCAGGCGGCCAGAACGGCAAAGACCCTGTGTGCCATTTTTGACCTTGAATACAAGCCGGGTAATTCTTCGATCTTTGCCGGTAAGGAATTCGAGATCATGAAAAGTAACGGCAGGGGTACCCATGGTCATATAGCTGTCTCAACATGGGATGTCGACAGGGCTGTTTATCATCTTTCCAGGGCCGGTGCATCCTTCGATGAGTCAACAAGAACAAGAGACGAGAAGGGAAGTAAGTTCATTTACCTTGAAGGTGAGTTCGGAGGATTTGCCATCCACCTTATAAGGAAGTAGAGTCAGGAATGTCAAGGAGGTAAAAATGGGAAGAATAGTAACTTTCGGAGAGATAATGTTAAGGCTTGCACCAAACGGTTATTACAGGTTTTTCCAGGATGACCAGCTGCAGGCAACCTTTGGAGGCGGAGAGGCCAACGTTGCCGTATCACTTGCCAATTACGGGATGGATGCCGCATTTGTGACCAAGCTGCCAAAGCATGCGATAGGTCAGGCCGCAGTAAACAATTTAAGATATTTCGGAGTGGATACCGGTTTTATAGCAAGAGGCGGTGACAGGATAGGCATATACTATCTTGAAAAGGGAGCATCCCAGAGGGGAAGCGTATGTATCTACGACAGGGCACATTCAGCCATACAGGAAGCTTCTCCTTCTGATTTTGACTGGGATAAGATATTTGACGGTGCAGAGTGGTTCCACTTCACCGGCATCACACCGGCTCTCGGAGAGAATCTTGTAAATATCTGTCTTGATGCGTGTAAGGCAGCAAAGGCTCACGGTGTCAAGATAAGCTGTGATCTCAACTACAGAGGCAAGCTCTGGACAAGAGACCAGGCAAGGGAAGCAATGACTAAGCTGTGCGAATATGTGGATGTATGTATTTCCAATGAAGAGGATGCAAAAGATGTATTCGGTATAGAGGCCGAAGGCAGTGACATCACCGGCGGTAAACTGAATACTGAAGGCTATACATCGGTTGCCAGACAGCTGGCAGAGAAGTTTAAATTCGAGAAGGTGGCCATCACACTTCGTACTTCGATATCGGCAAATGACAATGACTGGCAGGGTATGCTCTATGACGGTAAGGAATTCTGCTTCTCCAAGAAGTACCATTTAAGGATAGTAGACAGGGTAGGCGGCGGCGACAGCTTCGGCGGCGGCCTTATCTATTCGCTGGTTAACGGTTACAATACACAGGATGCTATTGAGTTCGCGGTTGCGGCCTCTGCACTTAAGCATTCCATTGAGGGTGACTTTAACAGGGTTACCGTAGACGAAGTAAAGAAGCTTGCGGGAGGCGATGCTTCGGGAAGGGTACAGAGGTAGTATTTTTCTCTCAAAACCCGTTTGACCGTCTTTTCAAATGATTTAATTAAGAGGAAAGAGAGGTATTGGTAATGGAAGTCAGAACAGCTTGTTCACCGCTTGATGTGAAAAAATATGATACACAGAGGATGCGCAGGGAATTTCTGATCGATGACCTGTTTAAGGAGGATGAGATAAAGCTTGTTTATTCCCATATAGACAGGATCATAACAGGCTCGGCCGTACCGGTAAAGGAGAAGCTTGTCCTTACGGCAGGTGAAGAATTAAGGGCGGACTATTTCCTGCAGCGCAGGGAAATGGGGGTTATAAACATAGGCGGCGAAGGTGTGATCACGATCGACGGTAAGGATTATAAGACAGCTTACAAGGAAGGCATGTATATAGGTATGGGAAGCAGGGATATTTCCTTTGCATCTGTGGATCCCGGTAATCCTGCCAGGTTCTATATCAATTCCGCGCCTGCACATATGACTTATCCCACAGTACTTATTAAGCGTGAAGGCACACCTGCAGACGAAGTGGTGATAATAAAGGATGAAAATAAGAAAGAACTTGGAAGTCTTGAGGAGTCAAACCACAGGGTCATAAACAAATACATACTTCCGGGTCAGGTGGAAACATGCCAGCTTGAGATGGGCATGACCGAACTTAAGGCCGGAAGTGTCTGGAATACAATGCCCTGTCACACACATGACAGAAGGATGGAGGTTTATCTGTATTTCGATATTCCCGATGATGCATATGTATGCCACTTTATGGGAGAGCCTAAGGAGACAAGACACCTGATCGTGAGGAATGAACAGGCAGTGATAAGTCCCAGCTGGTCCATACATGCCGGAGCCGGAACTCAGGCTTATACCTTTATCTGGGGTATGGTGGGCGAAAACCAGGATTTCGATGATATGGATAACATAGAAAACAGAGAGCTGTTATAGTGATTTGAAGATACAGAGGGCAAAATGGACAGGTTATGCTATGAAACATTGGAAAAACAGGGATATGGCGGTTATCTTCTGAAGACCGCACCGGAGAGGGTCCTTCAGTTCGGGGAAGGTAATTTTCTAAGGGCATTTACCGATCATTTTATTGATGTGATGAATGAAAAGGCGGGTTTCAACGGGAAGGTTGTTGTAGTAACTCCCAGAGGGACGGGTAAACACTGGAATGTCATAAATTCCCAGGAAGGCTTGTATACGCTGCTGCTCCGCGGCCGGGAGAAGGGCAGGAGAGTCGATGATAAGAGGATATTATCCTGTATATCAAGGTGTATAAATCCCTATGAAGATCATAATGAATTCTTAAGGTGTGCAGCCAATCCGGATCTTAGATTTATAGTAAGCAACACTACGGAAGCAGGGATCGTGTACGACCCGCTCTGTAAAGTGACGGATGAACCGGCTTCAAGCTTCCCAGGTAAGCTTACACGCTTTTTATATGAAAGATTTAAGAATGGCCTGTCCGGTTTTATAATTCTCTCCTGTGAGCTTATAGACAGGAATGGTGATGAACTCTTAAACTGTGTGGAAAAATATGCCCGCCTGTGGGAACTGCCTGAAGAATTTTCGGAATGGATCCGTAAGGAGAATACTTTCTGTTCAACTCTTGTTGACCGTATAGTTCCCGGTTTCCCCAAAGAGGAGGCAGAAAAGATATGGGAAGAACTTGGATACAGGGATGACCTTCTGGATGCGGGTGAGATATTTGCATCATGGGTGATAGAAGGGCCGAAGACCATTTTAGATGAATTCCCGGCCGATAAGGCAGGCCTTCCGATAACCATTACGGATAATGTCGATCCGTATAAAAAACGTAAGGTAAGGATACTTAACGGAGCCCATACATCCATGGTCCTGGCTGCTTTTCTTGCCGGCAGGGATATCGTAAGGGAGTGTATGGAAGATGACTGCATAAGGGGATATATGAAGACAGCCCTTTATGAAGAGATAATCCCTGTTCTTAAAGGGTTAGATCAGAAGGAGCTTAAGGAATTTGGCGAAGCGGTATTTGACAGGTTTGCAAATCCCTTTATAGATCATGAGCTTCTTTCGATAGCACTTAATTCAACCGCGAAATGGAAGGCCAGGGTAATGCCATCCCTGCTTGAATACTACGAACAAAAGGGTTATCTTCCAAAGATACTTACGTTTTCCTATGCCGCGTATTTAAGCTTTTATCACTGCGGAAGAGTCCTTGAAGCGGGAGCCCTTAAAGGTGAAAGGAACGGCAGGGAATTCCTTATAAAGGATGATGAATGGGTCCTTAAAGAGTTTTTAAGGCTACGGGATGCGGGAGCCTTAGAGCTTGTGGGGGCCATTACGGATAATGAGAAGATGTGGGGGGATTCCCTTGGGAAGCTTCCGGGATTTAAAGAGACCGTAACCGATGACCTGAAACTGATAACGGATATGGGCATGTATGAGGCTATGAGAAAGATACTGGAATGATAAGCTGTAAATAACATGGGCAGTGGAGGAAGTATTTTGGACACGATAAGAATTAGTCCTGAAGATAATGTTGTTGTGGCTCTTAAAGATATAAAAAAAGGTGACAGGGTAAATGCGGAATATGCCGGGGTCTATGCACTTGATGGTGTGAGCAGGGGGCATAAGATAGCAATAACTGATATCTCCTCAGGAAGCCCTGTTATCAAATACGGTAACAGGATAGGGATTGCAAGTGATGACATAAAGGCCGGAAGCTTCGTCCATACTCATAATGTAAGGACTGCTCTTACCGAGAAAGCCG
>JBGUQP010000537.1:0-2408 GCA_045131145.1 Lachnospiraceae bacterium
ATGAGGGCCAATGATATAAAGAGGATAGGCTTTTCATCAACGGGTTCTGTATACGGTGAAGCTGAGGTCATTCCCACACCCGAGGATGCGCCTTTTCCTGTTCAGACTTCACTTTACGGAGCCAGCAAGCTTGCATGTGAAGGCCTGCTTGCGGCATATGCGGAAGGTTTCGGATATACGGCATATATTTTCCGTTTTGTATCTATCCTGGGTGAACGTTATACCCACGGTCATGTGTTTGATTTCTGTAAGAGGCTTAAGGATGATCCCTCACACCTTCACATCCTGGGAGACGGACATCAGAAGAAGTCTTACCTTTACGTAAAGGACTGCATGGAAGCCATACTTACGGTTGTAAGGAACGCAAAGGAGAAGGTGAATATCTATAACCTCGGTACGGATGAGTATGTTGAGGTGAATGATTCCGTAAGGTTCATCTGCGGTAAGTTAAATGTTAAGCCCGAATTCACATATGCAGGCGGTGAGAGGGGATGGATAGGCGATAATCCCTTCATATATCTTGATACGAAGAAGGTAAGGTCATTAGGATGGGCGCCCAAGGCATCCATTGAGGAAGGCGTCGTTAAAACGGTTGAATATCTGATGGCCAACCAGTGGGTTTTTGAGGCGAGAGATTGATAAGGAACTTCCCCGGATAAGCTATGAAAAAAAGAACAGGTGAAATACTAAATATACTGGATGATCAATACGGCACGGATCTTGTGTGCTATCTTGATCATGAAAATGCGTGGCAACTTCTTGTTGCCACTATTTTGTCTGCACAGTGTACCGATGCAAGGGTCAACATAGTTACAAAGAATCTCTTTATCAAATACCCGTCGGTAAAGTCACTCGCCGGAGCAGACCTTCATGAACTGGAAGAGGATATAAAGAGCACAGGCTTCTACCATAATAAAGCGAAGAACATAATCGGCTGCTGCAGGAAGCTGTATGAAGAATATAAGGGTGAAGTTCCTTCGGATATAGAGGAACTGACTGCTCTTCCCGGCGTGGGAAGGAAGACGGCCAATGTAATACGCGGTAATGTTTACGGTATTCCAAGCATAGTGGTTGATACGCATGTAAAAAGGATTTCGGGGAAGCTTGGGTTAACTAAGGAAGCGGATCCTGTAAAGATCGAGTTCGACCTTATGAAGGAAATACCAAAGGATCATTGGATTCTTATCAATATCCAGCTTATCACATTCGGACGTGATATATGCAAAGCTCAGAATCCTCAATGTGAGCGGTGCAGACTGCAAAAATACTGTTCATATTACAGATCGGGCAGAAAATAAGCCTGTTAAGACCTGGGCATCTTTTTCATAAACCATATACAGAAGGCAAGCGAAGGGAAGAAGGTCAGAATATAGGCAAGAGGCTGGGCTTCTTCTATACCTGCAAGGCCCCTTATGCGGGACAGGATAAGGAGGGCGGGAATAAAAAATATGCCGCTCCTTAAGGATGAGAGTATTGATGCCCCGCTGCTGTGGCCCGAACTTTGGAATAACATTTCCGTGACCATGGAAAGCGGCAGGAAGAGAAGGGATATAAGCTGAAGCCTCAATGCTCTTGTGCCGATCTCGATGACCCTTGGGTCATCCCTGAACAATCCGATAACATTCCCGGAATTTATAAACATTGCAATAATGGCAACGGCCATGAGTGACTCTCCTATGAGCAGGGTAAACTTAAAGCCGTCCCTTACGCGGTCGTATTTGGCGGCGCCGTAATTAAATGCGCTTACCGGCTGGAAACCCTGTCCGACACCCAGGGCAACCGAGAATATGAAGAAGGAGATCCTCGATACTATGCTCATCGCGGCTACGGCTTCATCTCCGTGCACACCTGCAAGTGAATTGAGGATTATTGTTGCAATACTTCCGAGACCCTGACGAAGCAGGGAAGGAAGGCCGGCTGCGATGATGCTCAGTAAGAGTCCGCTACCCGGATGAACGTTTCTTACAGACAGTCTGCAGGTCGTCCTGCCTCTTAAGAACATGGACAGCAGGATAAGGAAGCTTGTTATCTGACTTAGACAGGTCGACAGGCCCGCTCCCGCAACCCCCATCTTAAGGCCGAACATAAAGATGGGATCACCTATTATGTTAAGGATTGAGCCGGCCAGAAGACCGATCATGCCTACGGCGGCCTTACCCTCATACCTTAAGACATTGTTCATCGTAAAGCTTGCAGTCATAAAGGGTGAGGCAATAAGTACATATGTGATATACTGCCTGGCATATGGTGCTATCGTTTTGGTACTGCCGAGTGCCATAATAAGGGGGTCAAGAAAAATAAAAGAAAAAACGGAGATCACAAATCCGAAAGCAAGGGCAAAGAAAAAAGCCGTTGAAGCGGTTACCGAAGCCTTCTTTGCATCCCTGGCTCCGAGCAGGCGTGAAGAG
>JBGUQP010000538.1:0-5767 GCA_045131145.1 Lachnospiraceae bacterium
CCTGTCTGCAGCGGGGTATCAACTGACTTCCTGGTGATAACGCCCGATGCCACACGTTCTATCTGACGATATTTATCAGTCTGTACGGGACCCTTGCCGTCTATCGGCTGACCCAGCGCATTAACGACACGACCAAGCATTGCATCGCCTACGGGAACCTCAACCACACGTCCGGTCGTCTTAACCGTATCGCCCTCGTTGATGTTCTTGTCCGCTCCGAGAAGAACGGCACCGACGTTATCTTCCTCTAAGTTGAGCACCATTCCGAACACACCGCCGGGAAACTCAAGAAGCTCATTCATCATGGCCTTCTCAAGTCCGTGAACACGTGCGATACCGTCAGCAACCTGGATAACCGTACCGACTTCCGATACTTCCAGTTCACCGGCATATCTCTTGATCTGATCCTTAATTACAGAACTAATTTCTTCAGGTCTTAAATTCATGGATCTATACGCACCTTTCTTTAGATTTACTACACTTATGCATTAGCACTGCCAAGCTGTATACTGATCAGCTCTTTCTTAAGCTCTGCAAGCTTACTCTTTATGCTCGAATCAACTACCCTGTCTCCGATCCTTATGACCATGCCTCCGATAAGGGATTTATCGATGTCGTAATTCATCTCCATGGAAACATAACCGGTAGTATCAAGAAGCTTCTGCTTCACAGCCTTCTTCTGGGCTTCAGACAGCTCAATCGGTGTGGAAACATAAGCTACCCCGATCTTCTTATACTCTTTAACCTTGCGTACAAATTCAGCTATTATGGAATCTATGTCCCCATAGCGCCTGTTGGCAACTATGATCTTAAGAAATCCGGTAAACTCATCGCTTAAGCGGCCCTTGAATACCGACTCAACGATCTGCTCCTTCTCCTCCCTCATTATCTTGGGATGGTTCATGAGCCTCGAAAAATCAGGATTCTCGGCAAGTGCCTTAAGCACCACCCCCGCTTCCTCATAGAGCTTATCGAGGGTACCGTCTTCTATACCTGTTTCAAACAAAGCCTGTGAGTATGTGGAAGAAACTAGCTTTGCCATGTCTCATCACCTACTTCTTTTAATGTCTCTTCAACAAGAGCATCCTGTACAGTGGTATCCATTCTTTCGCCCACAACCTTGCCTGCCATAAGTGCTGCGATCTCGACCATCTCCTTCTTGACTTCATCCTTAACCTTCTCCTTCTCGAGTTCGGCTTCGGTATGGGCCTGTTTGATGATCCTGGCAGCCTCTTCCTTGGCTTCGGCGATTATGTGATTCTCATTGACTGTGGCGCGTTTCCTGGCATCCGCAAGTATCTCATCCGCCTCAACCGAAACGTTCTTGAGCTTATCTTCGTATTCGGTCTTAAGGGCGCTCGCATCCTCTTTATCCTTCTTAGCCGTGTCTATATCATTCTGTATCTTCTCCCTGCGCTTTTTAAGCATTTCATGCACGGGATCAAACAAAAGATAAGACAGGAGCATGAAAAGGAAGAATACCGATACCGCAGTCAGGACAGCATCATGCAAGAGCTGGAAATCAAGATCAAATAATCTTTCCATCCAAGTATTGCCTCCTTTATAATATTTAACGCTCTCTCAAATGCTTTATGATCACTTATTTAAAAGAGGCTTAACAAACATTAACAGCATAGCTACAAGAAGTCCGTAAAGACCTGTTGTCTCGGCTACGGCCTGACCAAGAAGCATGGTTGATGTAACGTCTGACTTGGCTCCCGGATTACGTCCTACTGCAGCTGCAGCATGACCTGCGGCAATACCCTGGCCGACACCGGGTCCGATACCTGCTATAACTGCAAGTCCCGCACCGATTGCTGAACAACCTCTGATGAAATCATCTCCTGAAATATTCATTTAATAATCCTCCTTGTGATTTTGTTTATATAACTTATCATCTTGGATGATAAAATTTACCGTATTTAATTAATCCGTTCCTATGGCATCGCTTACATAGGTCATGGTAAGCATACAGAATACATATGTCTGTATCGCGCCTGAAAACAGATCGAAGTATATATGAAGCACCGCAGGAATTCCTATCTTGACGAAGATGGGAAGAAGTCCGTAGTAAAGTGCCATCATAACGGTTCCCGAAAGAACATTGGCGAAAAGACGCAGCGACAGTGAAATGGGTACCGCAAAATCACCTATCAGGTTAATGGGAAGCCAGAATACCCATGGGTCACACAGCCCCTTGATAACGCCGCTCACCTTCTGGTGCTTGAACTTATTAAATGTTATAAGTCCGAATGTGATAACACCCAGAGGGAAAGTCACGCCGTAGTCCGCTGTCGGCGGTCTTAAACCTAAAAGACCCGATATATTGCTCAGGAAAATAAATAAAAACAGTGTAAAGATATAGTTGACGAACTTCGCTGCATTCTTGCCCATCGTGGAATTGATCACTCCGTCAAGGAAATCGATAAGAAGCTCAACTATGTTTAAGAATGTTCCCGGTGCCTTGTCAATATCGGCATTCCTTACAGCCCTGCCGGCGCATGCACCGAAAATTATAAGGAGAAGCATTACTATAAGAGTGCAGACATGGGTCGTGGTGATCCACACCTCGTGCCCGAAGCAGTTATATTTAAAGATTCCCTTGACCATGAAATCCACATCGCCTGATAACAGAAGCGGATAATTACTCATCTACGGTTTCACCTCTCTTACTACTTATCTTCACAAAAGCTTTATGTGTAAAGGGCTGTATATATGCCCCGATCTTCAAACCCATTATTCCCGCAAAAAAAGTCAGCGGATTGCCGATCCCCGAAAGCTCCAGCAATACAATGGCCGCACATACGATTATGTATCTTAACGAGGCCTTCTTCTGGATGTAGGCCCTGGCACCCTTCTCATCAAGCGTGACCGCAACATCTATCGATTCCGCCATGCTGACTGCAAGGATCACGCACACTATCAGTCCGGCCAGAAGCCCTATTGAGTGATACAGCTTCCTCCCGGTCAGGATAAGAAGAACTATCTCCCATACAATACAATAAGCGGCGGCACCGGCTATCAGCTCCTTAAGTGTGGTATTGGTACGAAGCCGATCTATCATGTTTCACGGTCCCTGCCTTCAATCTTGGGCCTCTTCGATTCGTCGTAGTTGGAACGCCTGACCTTGACATCATCATGAACAGGCGGTTTCTTATATATCTGCCTGGCAAAAATATAAACATTTCGTCCGCCCGCTATTGCTCCAAGAAAAAACAGAATGATAACAATAAATGACGTGCCCAGTATCCTGTCGAGATATATCCCGAGAAAAGTACACAGGATAATGGGAACCAGCATATTTATCCCGAATTGCAATATCTGTGTAAGAGAACGGTATACACCTTTATCGTAACTCACATCTGCATCCTCTTGAAAGGTTATCATTAAATAATATAGCAGTTTTTTGTCAGATTGTCCACATTGTATGACTTATATGACAGCGATTTTTATAAAGTTCTTTTATTTTCTGACTTTATTTCACATTTTTATTATTCGTTAGACAAACTCATGATATATTGTTATACTTACAGAAAAATGATCGGTCATTTTCGGAGGATTTATTATGGATACTCCCCTGCTCTACAGAAAACGTATAATACCCGAAGAATGTGTTCCCCTGGTGGATGACATCATCCTGGAAATGAATGAAGACATAATAATGACCAAATGGAATACTCTTCATCCCAAAAAGAATCTCCATCACGGTTATTCATGCTATTTCCTGAAAGAGGGATATAAGGTAAGTAAGTTCCTTCGCGAAGATGATTCTCTGATGTACTGGTACTGTGACATCATCAAGACTGAATATGACAAGGATTCAAATACATATGTTTTCACCGATCTGTTGGCCGATGTCATCATGTTTCCGGACGGACATGTCAAAGTGGTCGATATCGATGAGATCGCACAGGCTCTTGAAGAAGACAAGCTTCCGAAGGAAGATGTGATTACCCTGCTTAACAACCTTGATAAGCTTCTTAAGATTGTTTACAGTCAGGATTTCGAGACTTATAAGCATAGGATAAATGAGTATGCATTACCTCACTAACAATGTAGGAATCCTCCCATAAACGGGTCCATCCTTATGATCTTTAATAAAATACATGACCCCCGATTATCGTTCCCTTGATCTGCGGGATCACGGTCCTGAAGAAGAGGCAGTTGCCTACAGGCTGTGAACCTGCCATTGCCTCGTCGGCGGCCCTGTAGCAGGATTCCGTTGCACCAAGCGACAGCCTTGTTGCAAGACGACCGCTTCCTACCGGCGAGAACTGTCTTTTCTGGTAGATAACCCCCACCATTGTATTCGGAAACGCCGCACTTCTCATGCGGTTTATAACAACGGAACCGACAGCGACCTGACCTATATACGGCTGATTGCCTGCTTCACAGAAGATAAGACAGGCCAGAAGCTCCCTGTCGCTTACATCAAATCCCAGGTCTCCAGTGTTGCTCCAGGCCATCCTGTTGGCCCTCTCCGATAGTTCCTTCTCTTCCTTAAGCTGTTTTTTAAGGGCGGCAAGATTGGCTTCGTGTTCCTTAATCTCGGACTCATAAGCCTTCTGTTCTATCTCGGTAGCTGTTATCGCCCCGTCTGTAGCCGCAATCGTTCCGGAAGTTGAATTGACCAGGGTAGAGACCTTGTTTTTCTCGGCCTTTGCTTCGCCCATCAGCTCATCGAGCTGCTCTATTTCCTTCTCAAGGACCTCCTCCTTCTCTTCAACCGTCCTTCTCTGTTCCACCAAAAGGTCAAAGAGCCGGCGGTCGTAGTCTTCCAGCTTGCCGACATATTCGGCCTTGTTAAGAAAATCAGCGTAATTCGTCGTCTGAAGGAAGGTCTGCAAGAGAGTAACATCACCCTTCTCATATATGGCGCGCAGATGCCTCTTCATCAGTTCATACTGCCTGGCTTCTTCGATCTTGGCAGCTTCTATGTCCAGCTTGGTCTGAACTATCTCCGCCTGTTTATCGCCCATCCTTGTCTCAATCTTGGCAAGGTTATTGCTTATCTCTTCAAGCTCGCTGTTTAACTTGTTAAGGTAATCCTGAAGCTGCTCCCTGGTATCCTCAAGGTCTTCCTTCTTATCGTCGACGGCCTTCTTCTGCTGTTCTGTCTCCTTCTTGAGTTCCTCGGCCTTCTTGATCTTCTCGGAAGTTGTCTCGGCATTAACGGAAGAGGGTACCACAAGAAAGCCTGTACTTACGACAAGCAGGATGCATATTGTTTTTTTACAGATAGACTTCCATCTTATCACAGCTTTAGCGTAACCTCTCTGTCTGTGTGTTTGTACTGATAATATCTCACACCGGCAGCATCAAGCATCCTCCTTGAAGCGATGGTACTCGGTTCATTCTCGTATTTATTGCAGTCATAAACTATAGTCTTGATACCCGACTGTATGATCGCTTTGGCACATTCATTACAGGGAAAGAGGGTTACATACAGCTTGGCCCCTTCAAGGGTTCCCCCCCTGTAGTTAAGGATCGCATTAAGCTCACTGTGGGTCGTATAGAAATACTTATTGTTGAGGGGATCACCCACCCTGCACCAGGGAAAGTCATCATCCGAGCACCCTATGGGAAATCCGTTATAACCCATTGACAGTATCTTGTTGTCCTGGCTCACGATGCATGCCCCCACCTGTGTATTGGGATCCTTGCTCCTCATTCCGGACAGCATGGCAACACCCATAAAATATTCATCCCATGAAATATAATCTTCTCTCTTATCACTCATAAACCATCTCCCGTAATTGCCGTTTAC